>DASPVU010000126.1:0-5189 GCA_035622215.1 Myxococcota bacterium
ACCAAGCTCTCTTTGCTACAATCTTTGATCAGCGAAACTGCTTGCTCCGACAAAATTTGCAGCCCCGTAAAAAAACCGCGTTTCCTCACGGAACGTTGCGAGACAAAAAATCTCCCCAGCTCAACGATGTGGCCGCGACTATCAACTGCCACATTGCCCCTGTAGCCTTCGATATAGCGGTCTTCAGCGCAAACGAGACTGATGAAGTTATCTCGCTCTACCAGGGGCCGAAGATCGATATCCCCGATGATATCACCATGGATAATAACCATCTTCCTGTTATTAATGCCTAATTTTCGTATAGCATTAGCTACACCACCAGCAGTATCCAAGATATCTTTTTCATAGACCAGATGAATGCGGCAGTTAAACTGATATCGTGTTAAGGCAGTTCTAATTTGTTGTGAATGATGATGAAGATTAAGAACCACATCTTTAATACCGGCCTTTTCCAATATCCGCAGCAAAAAATAGACGATGGGCTTAGCCGCTATTTCCATAATGGGCTTGGGCCGAAGCAGCGATAAAGGCTGAAGTCTTTGGCCAAAGCCAGCTGCCAAAATCATGCCCACGGGAGGATGCGCCACTTAATACTCCTGAATTGACTGTTGATGTCATCAATATATACATTTTACATGAATACCAACGGGAAAAAAACCATATGCCTTGATGCCCATCGCGTGGAGGATTTGCGGCATGCAGCGCATATTTTAAGCTGTGGCGGTATCGTCGCGCTGCCCACCGAAACGGTTTACGGATTGGCCGCCAACGGGTTGTCAAAAGAAGCCATCACGAAAGTTTTTTTCGCCAAAAATAGACCGATTACCAATCCGCTTATTCTGCATGTGAGAGACCAAGAAAGGGCCATGGCACTATTTGACGAAACGCTCTATCGACCGAGGGTCAAAGAACGTTTCGACCGGCTTAGTAGGAGCTTTTGGCCAGGACCATTAACCATAATCTGTCGCAAGGCCGCACATATCCCCAATGAAGCGGTCGGGAATTTGGACACTGCCGCCGTGAGGGTAGCAAATCATCGCGCAATGAGAACGATCTTGGACCTGATAGATTTTCCCTTAGCGATGCCGAGCGCCAATCTATCCTCCCGCCCGAGTCCGACCTCTAAAGAGCATGTACTTAGAACTTTGGATGGACGAATTGATGCGGTGGTCGACGGCGGTCCCTGCGTAGTGGGTATTGAATCGACCGTGGTAAAAATCGATAGCGACCACGTTACATTGCTGCGCAGAGGCGCGATCCATAAGGCCATGCTCAGCGATGCTCTAGAAGAAGAAGTACTCGAACCAATTGCACGTGATGAAGAAAAGCCTATGTCACCGGGGCAAGCGTTTTTACATTATTCGCCTCGGGTGGACTCGGTGCAGTTAATCGATAAACGGCAGGCGGCTGACCATTGGCATGGCTCTTGCACCATCATTTTGCAAGAAAATGATTTCGGAAAACTCAATCAAGTCCATGGCCCTCGCGCGAGCGACGCCCTTTCCATTGTGCTACCGAACGAAGCCAAACAGTTTGCTCAAGAACTCTATCATGCGTTGTATAAAAGCGAGTTATTACCGGACAGGAAACTTGTGATTGTGCTGCCCCACCATCAGTCTGATGAATGGCTTGCGATACTCGATCGCCTTACGCGGGCGGCGACCGCGGCTACGCTCTGAGGTGATCAAACGCATTGGCCTGCAGTACCGGCAAAAGCATATTTTCGGCCACCTGACACAAGCCTAACAGTAGGCAATGAAAGCGCTCCAAGTTCGCGTGGGCCAGGGGCAGGCTGACTTTGACAAAAACGTCTCCGTCGTCATCGAGACCGATACCAATGTGGCGAATTTCCTGGCTCATTGCGCCCACAAGACGGACGACCGCTTCTCCCCAAGAAGCGCCAAAACGGTCTACCACCGGATCGATTACCATACAGATGTCTTGATTGCCGATATAGATCATGACCTCACTTACGCCAAATTCTCCCGTATAATGCGTGCGCACCACTTTGGTAGACATTACCTCTGAGGGCCATTCCATTTGACGTAGGAATTCGATAACCTCATCTAATACTCGGCCATCTGAACCATTTCCGCCCATTCCGTCCATAAAACTTCCAAATGCGCAAATTTTAAGCATAAAATTCCAAGTAAACCTGAATAATTCATAACCATTAAAAACAACGCAAACAATCATTATTATTGATATAGATCTAAACCTGAATCGGACGACAATGGCGACAGAGGTTTTGCCAAGCAAATATCTGCAACGGATTGACTAATCTCTTCCACCAATCAATGCCAATTTTTAGGGGGACAGAATAATGTCGATTTTCGCGTTATCCGTAGTTTTTTTTTGCATAGCGCTCGCTTTTATCTATGCCGCTATTACGCTCCGATCAGTAATGGCTCACGGTTGTGGGACAGAAAAAATGCAGGCGATTTCCTTGGCCATTCGAGAAGGTGCTTCGGCCTTTCTCAACCGGCAATATAGAGTCATTTCGGTAATTGGCATTATCATCGCCTTGATTCTTGGGCTCTTGCTAGGTCATTATGTCGCGCTTGGATTTTTGTCGGGCGCCCTTCTTTCTGGCCTTGCGGGTTATATCGGCATGAATGTTTCAGTTCGCGCTAATGTGCGTACCACCCATGCGGCAGAAACTAGCTTAGCGAGCGCCCTAAAAATATCGTTTAGCGCAGGCGCCATCACCGGGCTCTTGGTGGTAAGTCTCGGCCTTTTGAGCGTTGTCGGCTATTTTTACGTTATGCGCCAAATTGGCCTGGACGATCGTTCTTTGTTGCGAGCCTTGGTTTCGTTGTCATTTGGCGCCTCACTTATCTCGATCTTCGCTCGCCTAGGCGGCGGCATTTTTACCAAGGGTGCCGATGTGGGCGCTGACATGGTTGGCAAAGTAGAAATCGGCATTCCCGAAGATGACCCAAGAAACCCCGCGGTAATTGCAGACAATGTCGGAGATAACGTCGGAGATTGTGCCGGCATGGCGGCGGATCTTTTTGAGACTTATGTCGTTACTTTGGTTGGTACCATGCTCTTGGCAGGCATCTATTTTACGGGTGACACGCTGGAAATGATGCTCATGTTGCCCTTGCTCATCGCCGGCGTCTCCATCGTTGCATCAATCATCGGCACGTTTTTTGTCAGGCTCGGCCCGAGCAACAACGTGATGGGCGCACTCTACAAGGGTTTTTTGGCCACCCTCATTTTGGCAGCCTTAGCCATTTTTATTATTTGTTTTTTTTGGGTGGGCTTTGACCGAAGCCTAAACACCAGCCAGGGAAGTTTTTCCGGACGGGGTCTATTTATCTGCTCGATGGTAGGCTTGGCCGTCACCGGTCTCCTAATGAAAATAACCGAATACTACACCATGACCCATTACCGACCGGTAAAAAGCATAGCCGAATCATCAACTTCAGGACATGGCACTAATATCATTCAAGGCATCGCTGTTTCCATGGAGGCGACCGCATTGCCCGTCCTAGTAATCAGCGCAGGAATTATCGTGGCCTTTCAGGCTGCTGGTCTTTTTGGTATCGCCATCGCCGCCACGAGTATGCTTGCTCTTGCCGGCATGGTAGTTGCCCTTGATGCCTTTGGACCGGTTACCGACAATGCAGGCGGCATTGCCGAAATGTCGGGTCTTCCAACCGAAGTGCGGAAAATCACCGACACGCTCGACGCTGTCGGCAACACAACCAAAGCTGTCACCAAGGGCTACGCCATCGGATCCGCCGGATTCGCCGCTTTAGTCTTGTTCGCCGCCTTCATCGAAGATCTTGAACATTACTTTCCCAAGCTCAATGTGTCGTTTGTCCTGAACGACCCATACGCGATGACCGGCCTCTTTGTCGGTGGACTCCTACCCTATCTTTTTGGTGCTCTAAGCATGATGGCGGTAGGACGCGCTGCGCAATCAGTGGTGTGCGAAGTCCGTCGACAATTTCGCGAAAATCCCATGCTCAAACAGGGCGAAGGCATGCCCGATCACAAAAGAGCGGTAGATATTCTTACGAAGAAAGCGATTAAAGAGATGGTAGTGCCGTCACTCTTACCGGTATTTGCACCTGTGGCGGTCTATTTTGCTATGAGTGTATTAGTGGGAAAAAGTGAAGCCTTTGTCGCCCTTGGCGCCATGCTCCTCGGCTTGGTTGTCACGGGACTATTCGTAGGGTTGTCCATGACCTCCGGCGGTGGCGCTTGGGACAACGCCAAAAAACACATTGAAGACGGCTTCTTTGGCGGTAAGGGCTCGGATGCACACAAGGCAGCAGTAACTGGAGATACTGTAGGTGATCCTTACAAGGACACAGCGGGCCCAGCCATTAACCCGATGATCAAGATAGCCAATATTATGGCCATTCTTCTGCTGGCAGTTTTAGCGCAGGTAAGCCAATAATTCCAAATTGTTTTCACAGCGACAAGGTTGCATATCTTTCGACCCTTTGTTAATAAAATTGCTATGGGCCGAGTTTTTTACTCGGGTGTTTACGAGCCCTGCAAGTTTGGGGATTTCCCCTTCACAAAAACGGTGGAGCACATCAGTCATGAAGAAAACAATTTTTTTGTTGAGCGCACTTCTATTGTTTGGCCTCGGATGCCAAAAAAATAATACTCAGGTATTGGACAAAATCGCCAAACTTGAGCAAAGACTGGAAGTCCTCGAAAAACGTCTAACCGCCCCCCCTCCACAACAGCCGCCAGCACAAGCAGAACAAACCCAGGCTTATGATTTGCCGGTTGGTGAAAGTTATGTTTGGGGAAATCCCAATGCTCCGCTCACCTTGGTCAAGTTTAGCGACTATCAATGTCCCTTTTGTCTGAGAGCTCATGAGACCTTCATCGAAAAGATTTTCGAAGACCCACAGTTGAAGGACAAGGTCAAGGTAGTCTTCAAGCACTTCCCGCTGAGCTTCCACAAGAATGCCCGCATAGCATCAAAAGCGGCTCTCGCGGCAGGTGAGCAAGGTCACGATTGCTTCTGGCAGATGACCAAGAAACTCTATGTCGGTCAACGCGAGCTCACCGAAGACAATTTCAAGAAATGGGCCAAGGAAGTCAAATGCACCCAGAAGAGCGGAACGGTTGCCCAGCTCGATGCCAATAAATTCTGGTCTGATTACAGCAGCAAGGACGCGGCCTATGAAAAAATGATCAAGGACGACATGGATCTC
>DASPVU010000127.1:0-2912 GCA_035622215.1 Myxococcota bacterium
AGACTTAATGCCGCGGCGCCGCAAATCATCGATCAATTCCTTTAAGTCTATGCCGGAAAGAACGCCTTTTTTGGGGCGACATTCCAAATGACCCTGTTGATTGATGGTAAAGAAGGGCTGCCCCCAGCGGGCAATAAGATAGTGCTCAAGGCTGTCTTGAATGCTCCAATTATTCTTCATTCTACTTCTAACCCTAGTGCAACTCTTGTTGTAGATGTTTTTTGAGCTCGGTATAGCCACCGATAAATTGTCCGTCGATAAATATTTGCGGCATGGTGCGGTGATGGGTTTTCTCCATCAGCTCGATTCGCTTCGCATCGTCATTGGCGATGTTTATTTCCTTAAATGGCAAGTTATGACTCTTAAGGAGAGACTTTGCCGCTTCACAGTATCCACAATTGTTCATGGTGTAGACCTCAATATTTTTCACTATTAAAACCTCCAAAGCGCCATTTATTTTATTGGGTCAACTCGTTCTAAGAGCAAAACCAAGGTGTATAGATTGACTTAGAGAGTCAATTTTAATAGGGGGGTGCAGAAAGAAATTTTTTACGAGAAACATATGAGGGTACTGGGTGTCGCCAAAGCAATTGATGCCAACGAAACGCGTGTGGCCTTGGTGCCGGAGGTGGTGGGGGGGATCCTACGAGACAAATTGGCCCACGTGGTCATTGAAGCATCGGCTGGGCAGCGTGCGGGATTTTCTGATCAAGACTATGAAATGGTTGGAGCGGCCATATTACCCACTCGTGATGAGCTGATAAGCCGAGCGGATTATATACTGGCAGTAGATGGGAACGAAGTGCTTGGTGCGAATGGGCTCAAAGGCAAGACCATCATTGGACTCTTTGATCCGTTTTTTCACCAGGATGGGATACGAGCGGCCTGTTCGATAAACGCCACCATCATAGCTCTTGAGCTCATCCCGCGTATTTCACGGGCCCAGAGTATGGATGTCTTAAGTTCTCAGGCGAATATCGCGGGCTATGTCTCGGTAGTTTTGGCGGCAAGCAAGTTGCCAAAAATCATCCCATTGATGATGACGGCTGCCGGCACCATTAAACCGGCGAAAATTCTGGTAGTAGGCGCAGGTGTTGCGGGACTGCAAGCGATTGCCACGGCCAAGCGCATGGGCGCTGTGGTCTTTTCTTACGATGTGCGCGCGGCGGTTAAAGAGCAAGTGGAAAGTCTCGGCGCGAAATTTGTCGATATACGTGTGGGCGAGTCGGGTGAAGGGAGCGGAGGCTATGCCAAGACGCTGTCGGAAAAGGCGCAGCAAGAGCAGCGAGAAAAGCTTTCTGATATCGCCAAGGATATGGACGTTGTCATTACGACCGCGCAGATTCCCGGAAGAAAAGCTCCGGTTTTGCTTGACGAAAGGGTCTTTTCCCTTATGAAAAGAGATTCGGTAATCATTGATCTAGCGGCGGCGAGCGGCGGCAATGTCCCCGGTTCGATCAAAAATCAGTGGCTCAGAAAGGAAAACGTCTGGTTATTCGGCGCCGATAATTTAGCGAGCCTCGTGCCCAAAGACGCAAGCTTTACCTTTGCTAAGAATATGAGGGCGTTTTTGGACTTGCTCTTGGCCAAAGAGGAGCTTGACTTTCACGATGAAATCCTTTGTGACTCGGTGATTTGTCACCAAGGATCCTATGTCAACCGAGCATTTTCCCAGATGATTAATAACCATTGAAAACAGTGGATAGCGAGGGAGTTATGAGTGAATTTTCGTTAGCTAATTTGTCTATATGTATTTATGTGCTGGTTTTAGCGAGTTTTATCGGGTTTGAAGTAATTTCCAAGGTTCCGACCATGCTGCACACGCCTTTGATGTCTGGTTCAAACGCCATATCAGGCATCATCCTTCTGGGCGCCATTGTGGTCTCGGTAGGACAGATAAGTATCGTCGGTGATGTGGTCGCGTACATTGCGATATTTTTTGCCACCATCAACGTCGTGGGAGGCTTTGTCGTTACGGATCGCATGCTGTCGATGTTTCGCATGAAAAAGAGTGGCGCGAAATGAAGGCAGAACTCGTATCATTCATCATTGACATGGCGTTTTTGCTGTCTGCGTCGGGTTTTTTTGTGTGCTTAAAGCTTTTGTCGTCACCCAAAACTGCAAGAAGGGGCAATTTTATTGGTGCGGGGGCCATGCTTTTGGCCACCATCACAACATTTGCTATGGAGCGGCCCTCCGCGCTCCTGCCCATCTTTCTCGCCATCTTCTTGGGCTCTTTGGTGGGCGTAGTTTCGGCCAAGCGCGTACAAATGACCGCCATGCCACAAATGATCGCCATCTTTAACGGCTTTGGCGGATTGGCTTCAGTGTTGGTAGCGATAGCTGAAGTGGTGCGACTTTATTTTGTGCACGTTAATAATCCATCAGTACTTTTTAGTGTGACGGCGTGGTTTAGCGTCGCTGTAGGCGCCATTACCTTTACGGGTAGTACGGTGGCCTATTTGAAGTTACAGGAGATAATGCCTACGCGACCAATATTGGTGCGAGGCACGCGTATCGTTACGATTGGTTTGACTTTAGCAACCTTCTTCGCATTATACCTTCTGCTCGTCGATCCTAAGGATATGCTGGTTTTCTTTGGCTTGTGCGTGGTCGCATCGGTTTTGGGGATATTGCTGGTTATTCCCATTGGTGGCGCTGACATGCCCGTGGTCATTTCCTTATTAAACTCTTATTCAGGGCTCGCAGCACTGGCGGTGGGCTTTGTGGTTAAGAGCAATATTTTGATTATTTCCGGGGCGCTGGTGGGCGCCTCGGGCGTCATTTTGACGCGCCTGATGTGTCAGGCCATGAATCGATCGCTTATGCACGTAGTCTTTGGCGCCTTTGGCGGTGTGGAATTATCCTTAGCGGCGGGTGAAGAGAAGCCAATGCGGGAATATTCTCCCATG
>DASPVU010000128.1:0-4782 GCA_035622215.1 Myxococcota bacterium
CTCTGAAAGAAAAGGTGTTTTTGGCGCTTTCAAAACTAGATTTTAGCGATAGGGAGCCGAAAGCCGCTGGTAATGCTGGCATCATGCTGAGCAACCTTTGCGTTATGGCCTACATCGTCAGTAATCCATCTCATCAAATGCACTTATCAACGGCCTACAATGCAGCGCTCGTTGTGTTACAGAAAAGAGCAAAGAAGAATTTCACCCTAAATGAGGTGGCCGATATCATAGGCGCTCTGAGCTGGAGTGTTTCCGATCTTGAAAAGAATTCGTTTGTCATATCCGCGAGAAAAGTATTCGATCTACAAAACAGCGCTACGATTATTAACTGAGATTTAAGCCCTCTCCCTTAGTCCCTCTCCCGCACGCGGGAGAGGGAAACATCTGACGCCGAGGAGAAGGGAAGTTCAGGCGGACGATGCCCGGGGATAATATCTGGGTTTTTGGTTTATTCTTCTATCTCGTCGTTGTCATCGCCGTCGTCATAGTCGTCATCGTCGCTGTCGTCGAGATTGCCACCGAACTCCACCATTTTTTCTTCCCAGATGATGGTTTGCATGTCGCCATTTTGATCCATATAAATCAGCGATCCGATACGTTCTATACGTGAATCGCTGACAAATTTCACGGTCTCTTCGAGCAGGCCATGTCCAAGGAATGCGCTTAAGTGGCAGGTGTCCCTAATGCAGTAGCCGTTTCCTAGGTGTTCGGATTGTGTGCCGGCACTGTCTACTTGCGTAACGTCGACGTTGAAAAAGCTATCGTTGGAAAAATCGAAAGCGGCAGTGTAAGTAGTAAGTCTGCCGTCGGTAACATAGGCTGCCGTCCATTCAGTCCCGACCACCTCGGCAAAACTTGAGTACCGGCCTTCTTGCCCAGCTGAAGTAAGATACCAACCTTCACCGATATAACTACCAGCGGGAAACTCTCTTAATAGTTTCTCTTCGGCAAAGCTACCGAGAGAAAAAATAGCTATTGCCAAAAACACAAATCTTTTCATGACCCCCCCAAAAGATCAATGTTGCTGCGGTTAGTGTAACATTGCACGAAATAAATGCGCTTAAATCATAGCAATTTCCATGTCGTGCAGGTGTTACAGCGCTGTATTACCAGCCCAGTGATGTCACCCAATGGTTGCTTGGCGCGCCAGAAACTTGGTGGTGCGGCCTTTAAAGAAAGTTCACGAAACTACATCTAGCTAGTTGTCGTCGTCGGCGTGATCGTCCTGAGCGGGCGCCAGGTTCTTAAGATTTTTAGTGATTTTGCAGTTTTCATTTAATTCAGATATTTGGTCGTCTAGGAAGTCGAGCAATAAATCGACATATGATTTATCAAAGCTCATCGTGTTTTTTGATATAAAAACATCGGTGAAAAAATCTCTGCACGATGATGAAAACGCTTTGATTTTGGCGATGATTTGCTGCTTATCTGACAGCGGCGCAGAATGCACCTGTGCTCCGAAAGCGGACAGGATGTATGCCATATAGGCGTCTTGTTTGTGGATGGCGATAATATAGGCGGTGACGGTTGATGGCCCGGGCAAATCCACCCAGGCGCCACTGGCCAATAAATAGATGGCGATGGCGTGTGCGCCATTGCTCGCCGCAATATGAAGCGGCGCACTATTCGCTAGATTTCTGGTGTTGATGGCCTGACAGGCGATATCTGGCGGCAAATTCGCGATGGTTGTTTGTAGTAACTTGGCGTTATTTTGTGCGGTGAAACGATGGATGATGTTGTCACCATTGGCATCTATTAGCAAAATGGCCTTGGGAAATTTCACGAGCACCGATTTGAATTTATTGGTATCGCCATTCGTGGCGATCGCAAGCAAATCTTCATAGGTCGTAATTTCCTCGACGCTATCCTCCGAGTCACGTTTTTTGACGCGAGTGAGAAGATGGCGGCTTTTAGAGCTATTAACTCTGGTAAGGTCCTTGAGCTTTTTCGTCTCCGATCTGGTGGCGTAGCGTGTAGCGTCTTGGCCGCTGTCCATAGCGAAGGCGAGAGTTGCGCAAAGCAATGAAACAAGAAAAATCGACGGATATCTCATGCTAGCTCCGAGTCCCCGAACTATCTTCGGCAAGGCGGGGCTGTTAGTCGCGAATGATTTTTATCTTATCAACCATCTTTTCGAGATGAGTGATGAGATCGTTGCTTGGCATGATCCATTTGGCTTTAGGTAGCCTCAGTTCTATCTGGATGTTCTGCTCGATTAACAAGGTGATGTGAACGGGCTTATCGCCAGGATAGAGAGACATGGCTTGATCGAGTTGACAGAAGGTCTGGTCATCGACTTTAGCGCAACGAAGATCGATGGTTAAGTGAGACACGCGTGCCATTTGGGCTTCGGATAAAAGCCTTACTTCCTTGAGGCGAAGTTTGGGTTTGGGCTGCACTCCGTCTTCGTCGCCATCTTCGACGAGAGCTCGTCCAGTTACGAGCAAGGGCTCTTTAGTTTTTAATAGATTTTCCGCATTGTCGTAGGCCGAGGAAAAGCATAAAACTTCGGCTTGGCCAAAACTGTCCTCCAATAAAACTACCGCCCAACGACCTTTGCCACTCTTGAGCGGGCGCTCCTTGAGTTCGCTGACCACTCCAACTAGCGAGACTTCCTCCAAGTGACGTACGCCAGACAATTGGGCCGTGGGAATGGCGCCCAGAGCCTTAGCCACCTTATCGTAAGGGTCGAGGGGATGGCCAGATAGATAGAAGCCCAAGGCGTCTTTCTCGCCCTGCAGCTTCTCTTTGGCTGAATATTCTGGCACATCGGAATATTCTTCATGAAAGGCTTCGCTAGTGTCCGTAGCAAAGAGCGCAAACATATTGGTTTGCCCACGACTCTTGTCTTTGTGCATGCGCAGAGCTTCCGCCATCGCTTTGTCGATAGCGAGCATCAGCTGTTTACGTTCCCGGCCAAAACTATCCATAGCGCCTGACTTGATCAGAGCTTCGAGCACTTTTTTGTTGATACGTGAAGAGAAAAGTCGTTGGCAAAATTGATAGATGGTCTTTGCCTGAGGCTGGTCGTTTCGCGCCGCCAAAATAGCTTCCAATGCCGCATCTCCCAGGCCTTTCACGGCGCCGAGACCAAAGCGAATTCTCGCCGAATTTCCCCGACTCGTCGCATAATCCACCGTAAAGTGGCGCATAGAAATATTTATATCTGGCGGCAACACTTCGATGCCGTGCGATCGAGCTTCGCGAATGTATTTCACAACGTCGTCGGTGGAATCGCTTGATGTAGTTAGAAGCGCCGCCATAAATTCCACCGGATAGAATTTTTTGAGATAGGCGGTCTGGTAGGTGATCAGCGCGTAGGCCGCAGAATGGCTCTTGTTGAAGCCGTATCCCGCGAATTTTTCAATAGTGTCAAAAACCATGGTCGCGGCTTCTTTTTTCACGCCGTTTTTTTCTGCGCCGGCGACAAAACTGGCTCGCTGCTTTTCCATCTCTTCAAATTTCTTTTTCCCCATGGCGCGACGCAAAATATCGGCGGCGCCAAGGGTGAAGCCAGCCAGCACCTGAGCGGCTTCTAAAACCTGTTCCTGATAAACGATGGTGCCATAGGTTGGTTTTAAGACCTTCTCCAGCATGGGATGCGGATAGACTACTTTCTTCTTGCCGTGTTTTCTGTCGATAAAATCATCCACCATGCCCGATTGCATGGGCCCGGGGCGATAGAGGGCGCCGGCGGCGATGATGTCTTCAAAGCAGTCGGGTTTGAGCCTGCGGCACATATCGGAGAAGCCGGCCGATTCGATCTGAAATATTCCGAGGGCATCGCCTGACCCGATGAGATCGAAGACTTCTTGGCGATCTGGCGCTAATTGTTCGATCTTCAAGTAGGGAATAACTAGGTCGCTCGGGGCCGCGTGAGGATGGGCTTCGATCTTCTCCAAAATGTCTTTCTGACTTAATCGATTTTCCTCATCGATCCGGCGGTTTACCAGCTTCTCAGCTTGCGCAATGACGTCGAGGGTCTTTAGTCCTAAAAAGTCAAATTTGATGAGGCCAGCATCTTCCACCTTGTCCTTGTCGAACTGCGTTACCAATTCGCCATTAGCGCCCAAAAATACTGGAACATATTCCGTAAGATCTCTTTCGCCGATGACCACGCCACCCGCGTGCATGCCGGCCTGGCGATAAAGCCCTTCGAGGGTGGTGGCAATCTCAAGCACACGCCTGTACTGGGGGTCGGTTTTGGCTTTTTCCTTAAGCCGCGGAGCATATTCGAGCGCTTGTTTGAGATCGGGCTTTTTGCCTTCGATCAGCAGCGGCATCGGTTTAGTCAGTTCATTGATTTCGGAAAAAGGGATGCCCAGAGTTCTGGCCACATCTTTCACGGCACTTTTTGGGTTAAGAGCAGCATAGGTGGCAATTTGGCCAACACGCTCGCGACCGTAACGGTCTGCCACATATTGGATAACGTCGCCGCGACCTTCCTGCATGAAATCCACGTCAAAATCGGGCATGGACACCCGTTCAGGATTCAAAAAGCGCTCAAACAATAGATTGTAGGGTATAGGGTCGATATCGGTGATGCGTAGAACATAGGCCACAAGGGATCCTGCACCCGATCCTCTACCTGGGCCAACTTTGATTTCGTGATTTTTGGCCCAATTGATAAAGTCTTGTACGATAAGAAAATAGCCAGAAAATCCCATGCGAATGATGACGTCAAGTTCGCTATTAAGACGAGCCTGGTAGCGATCAAGGTCAATTTTGTAGGGAAGCTCAGCCGCACGTTTTTTTAGGCCGAGGTCGGCGAGATGCCTGAGA
>DASPVU010000129.1:0-10421 GCA_035622215.1 Myxococcota bacterium
TGTTGGCCTTGGCGGGCGACAGCTCCGATAACGTTCCCGGCGTTTTAGGAATCGGGAAAAAGACGGCAGCTGACCTTATCAACGAATTCGGTCCCTTGGAGCAAATCATCAGGCTCGCCCCTCTCATCAAACAGAAAAGCCGACGAGAAAAAATCATGGCAGGGCAAAACCTTGCAATATTGTCGAAGCAACTTGTCACGATTGATACCAAGGCCCCCATCGACTGCACGATGGCCGACCTCCGATATTTTGGTATCGACCAGGAAAAAACGCGGCAACTCTTTTTAGAACTTGACTTCAATCGTTTGCTGCATGACACAGCACTATTTAGCAAGACCAGCGCAGCGACTCACACTGATAACGCCGCCGTGGGCCAACACGATGTTCACGTAGACAGAAAAGCGTATCGGCCCATTACCCATCCACGGGCTTTTGCCGAAATTCTCGACCAGCTTCGCCGCGCACGCAAGGTAGCCATCGACACCGAGACCGATGGCCTAGATTCCACAACCGCTAATCTAGTTGGCCTTGCCCTCGCCTGGGGCAAAAATCACGCTTGCTACATCCCGCTTGCTCATTCCCATCATGCTGCCGAGGAACAATTAGATTTGGCGACGGTGAGAAAAGGCCTCAAAGAAATCTTGTCCGGGAGCGACAAAGTCATCGTTGCACAAAATGCCAAATTTGATCACAAGGTTCTTGTGCGGCACGGCTTTGTCGATTTTGCCATTGGCGGCGATCCCATGCTTGCAAGTTATCTTCTTCATCAAGATCAAGAGCGTCATAATCTCGACGATCTCAGTGTGAAATATCTTGGACATCAGCCGATCACCTTTGAAGAAGTGTGTGGGCCAAAAAAATCACGCATATCTTTTGCGGATGTCTCACTAGCAGTGGCGACGGAATATGCCGCCGAGGATGCGGATATCGCGCTTAGGCTAGAAGAGCTTCTGCTTAACGGTCTAGAACAGCAGGCACTAGATAAACTCTATTTTACGTTAGAGCTTCCGTTAGAGGGAGTGCTCAGTCGCATGGAGCTTACGGGCGTGAAGGTTGATGCCCAGGTATTGCAGGCAGTAGGGCGTGAGCTCAAGACTCGTCTCTTGGAGCTTGAATCTTCGGCTCACAATCTCGCAGGAATCGGCTTTAACTTGGCAAGCCCAAAACAGACGGCCGAAATTCTCTTCGATAAGTTAGGCTTACCCGTCGCCAAAAAGACAAAAACTGGCTATTCCACCGATTCATCGGTTTTGGAGAGACTCGCGCCTTTTCATCCCATCGCACGCGTGCTCTTGGAGCACCGCATGTGTGCCAAGCTTATCAACACCTATATCGAGACCTTGCCGATGCTGATTAACACGGCCACCGGGCGTTTGCATACCAATTATAATCAATTTGTTACGGCCACCGGAAGGCTGTCATCGAGCGACCCCAATCTGCAGAATATTCCAGCTCGCACCAGAGAAGGTCGACGGATTCGCCAAGCCTTCATTGCGCGGCCCGGACATAAACTCATCTCCTTGGACTATTCCCAGGTAGAACTAAGGCTTTTGGCGTTTGTGACCCAGGACCCGGTGCTCCTTGATTCCTTTGCCAAGGATGAGGATGTGCATCAACGCACGGCTCAAGAAATCTTCGAAATCGATAGCGCGCAAGTGACCAAGGAACAGCGCGATGCCGCAAAAACCATCAATTTCGGCTTGCTTTATGGCATGGGCGCACAACGTCTGTCGCAAACTCTGGGCCTTCCACGAAAAAGTGCTCAAGACTATCTGGATAAATATTTCGCGAAATATGCCGGCATCTTGCGCTGGAAAAATGAGGCCTTGGCCGATGCGCGCCGTAAAGGAGAAGTGCGAACACTATTTGGCCGAAAACGTTCGCTGCCTGAGCTGTCCTCGAGAAACGCCATGGAGCAAGCGCGGGCAGAACGCATGGCCATCAATACCCCCATTCAGGGTACGGCCGCTGACATCATTAAAATGGCCATGATCGAAACGGACACGTATTTGCGCACGCTCTCACAAGAGGCTCATTTAATCATGCAGGTTCACGACGAGCTCATCATCGAAGCGCCGATGGAACTAGCAAACGAGCTTGCGATCAGTATTGCCAAGATCATGAGCCAAGGACATGGCCTCGACTTAAATCTCAAGGTGGATTACGGCATCGCTGACAATTGGGCCGACGCCCATTGATGGAGGAGGTTTGACGCACTAGCGTCAGATTATAAAATGCGCCCCCTAGGGAGCGAGTAATATATGATGTCCAGCCACTACGACCGTGAATCTGCGAGCAATTTTCTCAAGCACAAGAGCGTTCCCAATTTGAGCTATCTTATCTATCGAGATCTGCCTCTACTATTGAATAAATATATATCGAAGGGCAGAGCGCTGGATTACGGTTGCGGGCCTGGTCTATCCACCAGGTTTTTGGCCAATTTGGGTTTCGAAGTAATCGGCGTTGACATCAATAAGAACATGCTTGAGGCGGCCTTCGTGGAGCCGGATGGTACTCCCTTTGCCTGGATCAAGCACGCCAAGACGCCATTTGCCGCCGACACTTTTGACCTGGTTCTCTCGGTCATGGTGCTATTGGAGATGCCAAGCCTCGATCGCGTGCAAGAGGCCGTCAACGAAATTACGCGCGTGCTCAAGCCAGGCGGGATCTTTCTTGCAGCTGTCGGCAGCGAGCACTTTCATAAATATGAATGGATCGATAAAACCACCTTCGATATCGATAAGTGCCAGAACCTGGCCCCAGGTGACGTGTTCTATGGCTATTCAAAAAGCACGGGCATTAGATTCCGCGACTATTTTTACAGCAATCAGAATTATATCGACGTGTTTGATAGATCTAATCTAAAGCTGCTAGAAATCCATCGTGCTTTGGGCTTGGCCGACGAAGAGATGCCCTGGGGATTAGAACGCACGGTAAATCCGTTTACCCATTATGTGTGCCGAAAAGGGCGTTGACTAACGTTGTGAGAGGCATTCCATGTCACTTGGGCGTAGACCTTTTTGTCATCCTAGGGCGTAGACTACCTTGTCATCCTCGGGCGTAGACTACCTTGTCATCCTCGGGCGTAGACCCGAGGATCTCCCTCGAGGCAACTCGATGGATCCTCGGATCAAGTCCGAGGATGACAGTTAACAGCCCGAGGATGACAACGTATATGGAGACTTCCAATGGGTAAGGTCATTGGTGGCGCAATGGTTTTTTTGATTGCGTTGGCTCATGGTATGGTTTTTGCCCTCGCCTGCGTCGACAAAATTCTTACAGGATTGCCGCCATGGTTCGCGGAAGCGATCGACAGGACATTTCTTGTGAATTTACCCGGTGGGGCTTTGCTTCAGTTTTACGGCATTCTTGTTTTGGAAGCGTCCATAGCGCTTGGCTGCACCATCAGTATTTTGCGGATGGAGTTCTTGTTTAAGAGCCAATGTTTATTTCTCAAAATAAGCCTGCTTCTCAGTATGTTCACCTTCGTTGTTTTGGGCACGGGACAAAGAATTTTTGCGCAATGGGGTGGTGATGCGGCGGGATTTCAAGGAGCGAGTAACTCCTTCACCTGTTTTGGTGTCTCGCTATTGTGCCTGCTCATGGTGCAAAAATATCGTCCCATTATTGACACCAAGATCACAAACTGAAAGTGCTCTCCACGATTTTACAGGAGTGGTTATGGTTTATCATTTTTCGTCATTGTTCACGATGTTTTTTATAATTACTTTTTCGATCGATGCGTCATCTATGAACGTCGCTAAATCCGCCAAATTGCTAAAGCCGCCACAGAGGATGGGTCGCTGTTTTTTCGCCCCATGCGCGAAAAGACTTTATAGTGGCGACTATCTCGATCCCCTGGACCACCTTCGCCAATCAGTAAAAAAGGCTGTTTATGGTGCGCCGCTCATAACCGCGAATTTTAGCGGGTTCAATGAAAGCTTAGGAGAGATTTATAAACCCGACGACGTCGTTACGTCTTATCCAGGCTCTAATGGCAATTATATTAGTAATAAGATCAACCAGATCAGAGAACGCGATGGCGTGAGATTATTGCAGCAGGCTATTCAGCAAGGAGACATGGCAGGTATACACACCTATTTGCAATACGCTGGATATTGGTTCCCCGATGGAAGCTCGTCGCTCTTGGAAGCGATTTACTCTCTTAATGGTCAGCGTTTAGAAGAAGTAGTTAATTTATTGCTTGATAACAAGGCAAACCCGAAGATGTTTCACCTGGGAAATCTAAATGATCCCATAAAAATTTCCCCATATCTTCGGCTTATGATATCACTTTCAGGGACCCGCGACGGCGCGACTAGTTATCACATGTACTTTAACTTTCAACTCCAACCCGCGTTATCACTCGGTGAAATGCTTTTAACCAGAGAAGTGAACGAGATAGTCGATTGGTGTGTTACTCATTTCAAGGATCACAAAAAGCTCCTAACCGACTACTCGTTCTCGCCTGATGACGAAAAAGCCGCCGACGTATCCGCAAGCCTATGGCTACAAGAGACTCTTCATAATGCCATTGCCGCATCTACGTCCTTGCTTTCACCCTTTTCTGATCAGAACACACCAATCGATTTTCTCGGCCGTCACGCCGCACTCTTGGCTCGCTTCAAACTCATAGAGCAAAGCGATGATCCAGCCCGCAAACTCAAGGCTGCGAAAAAGGCCGCACCAGATTTGTCACCAAAATTAACGAAAACAGTGAGCGAAGTGGTTACCTCATTGATGAAGCACCCGGATGTAAGATTCTGTCACGACGATCTAGAGCGCGGTTATTTGTTTCAGACCAGTAATTTTTCCGAAGAGCCGCTTTCCCTTCTACCCAATAAGCGATCCCATATCGAGGCCAATTTTACGGTTTGTCGGACCATCGATGAAATACGGGAGAAAACTCATTAGGACAAAAGACTGGGTTGTGCGTTCTTGTTGCTTAAAGCATCGCGCCCGTTTGGATGAACCAAGAACGCCATAGCTTGCCGCGCGCTGCTATCGCTATAACCTAAGGAGGACAAGCCTTCTTTCAGCGTAGCAGCGTGCTTAAGTTCTCGTTCGTCAAGACCAGCAGTGTCACCTTGAAGCATGCGCAAAAATACGCGAATGATGCGATGAACCGTGTTCTTCTGGTCCTTGTAAACGCTCTCTTTTAAGCGCCGTAGATGCGTCGAGAACAGCGTGGTGTAATCAAGTGGGCTGCTCGGGTTTTCCAATTTATAGGCACCGATTTGCGCGATCATCTGCCGCCTGAAGTCCTCTTTCGTTTCATTTTGTGCGAGCAGATTGCTTTCGATGTTCGACATGAATTGTTCATCGGCATCGACCTCGCGCTGCAAAAGAGGATCCACCAATCGTTCTTTCTTGGTCCAAGCTGACACATGCATGATATAGCGCGTAAAAAGCTCTAAATATGACTCCTTGCTGAAGAAGCCCAATGCGTTCCGCACTTCATCCTCGAGAATACTGGCGTAATATTGCTTAACTGAGGTAAGCAAGAAATTGGCATCGCGATATCCACGCAGTGGTTCCCGCCTGAGGAACTCATAACTCGACCGTTGCTCAATCAACTGCTCAATCTGCGAGAAAATCGCCAAGGCCGATAGGTGGTCAAACTTCCGATCCTGGGCCGCGTTTAACAATATCACGCGAATTTCTCGAGGCGATGCACCAAATCGCCCTTCGTAATTGGGATCGTTATAGTATTCGTAAAACAGCTGAGGAATTTGCACCTTCAATTCTCTAGCTTGCTGTTGACTGAGCCGAGTGGGTACATCGCCAAAGTTATATAGTTCAAGCTTCTCTTCAGGAGTCAAGTCGCGGATGATATCCTGCAACGATGCGGGATATTTGTGGGGCATGGGCGGCTCAAGTCGCGTGAGCACGGCAAAGCGAGCGGCCATCTCAATACTGTGCGGTGCAATATGCATGTGGGACAGCGCTTTCTTCACCTGATGTAAATAAATGTTTTCTTCGTCCACCGAGCGCAAAAGATAAGGCACCCGAATCAATTCGATCCTTCCCTTAAATGACTGCCAATCAGGATATTCGCGAAAGCTATGCAGATGTAGCTCGTTAGAAGTGGCTATCATGAGCAAATCAAAGAAGAGCGAAAGCGTGCCCACGCTCACTTGCGCTTGTTCACATGCAACCAAGAGATATTTCCAAGCTTCAAGAGGGCGCTTTAGGAGGTCGCTATATTCGATCAAGCCGCGGTTTGCCTCGACCAGCGGTCCCAGGGTCTCATATAGAGCTACGTGACGTAAAGCCGCTGGTAAGGACAGAATTGATTGATCGGCGGTGAGCTGGCGCACTTCGGCATCAACACTCATTTGCGGCTCCACCACCGATATCCCTTTTTTATATCGTCGAGAAAAATAGAAGCGCTCCACGCGCACATGACGAAACACTTGCCGAAGATCGCCGTTATAGGAAGATAGCAAAGCATCGAAGATTTGACGATTCTTATGCGATAATTCGCCGACTTTGAGACCCTCTGAGATTTTTTGCTCCCAATCACCGTCTTTTTGGCTTTTGAGCATGTCAAACAACTGGCTTCGCTCAGCGGGCGTAAATAGGAGCAAGGGATGGTCCTTAAGATCCGAGAGTATCCGGGCATCGACTTCATCGTCAGGAAGAAAGGCATAACTTTTGCATTTTTCCGCGGTATCGTCGCCAAAGCCTAACCGTGCGGAAACTTTTTCTTTTTTGGGAAAGACCCAGGAAAACTGATATAGGGCCCCTTCGTCTGTGCGTGAATAGGCCTCAGCCGCATGGGTAAGAACTTGCACGATGCTGGTCTTCGATGAGCCATTCGGACCGTGAAGCAATAATAGCTTATCAATTTTCCCAGATCGCGCGAAATTATATATATGGGTAAAGAGCTCGTGCTGGACCTGTTCCTGACCAAATATTCGGCCTTCTTTATTGGCGAACTCAGCATCAAAGAGGCGGTAGCGCGTAAAAGTCTTAGCTGGGGTCACAACGTCATAGGTGCCGAAGCTTGACCACATATCGATAAAGTATTGGGCACAATTTCTCAGATGCCTTTTTGGTTTGTCCATTATGTGAGCGATAAATTGGTCAAAGCTTAGAATCGCTTGGCTTTTCTTAAAATTATCCGCCGCGCGCGCCACCACGTCTTGTAAAAAGTCATCCAACATTGCCATAAAAGCCCCCAAGGTTCGTCCCTGCCAATTATAATAAAAACCACTCAAGAAGCGGAGGCTTAGTAGCGCTAAAATTTGGCCTTTTCTCCCTCTAGGCAACTAATGACCTGTTTGCTAGATAAATAGGATGCGAGCGTGGCGGAACTGGTAGACGCACTGGATTTAGGTTCCAGCGGGGCAACCCGTGGGGGTTCGACTCCCTTCGCTCGCACCACAACCAAAGTGCCGACATCAACAAAACCCCTTAAGCTATAAATTTGGTGATGAAATGAATGCAATCGAAAGTATAGAGTTAAACGCCACTTCGCTGCACGAACGCGAACTAACGGTAACCGTGGCCCGTGAAGCTGTCGATCGGGAATTCGCCAATACGGTCAATAACGTTCAACGTCTGGCACAACATAAAGGCTTTCGGCCAGGAAAAATGCCAAAAGAGATGGTTTTGAAGCTCTATAGCGGAGAAATAAAAGGCAGGCTTAAGGAAAGACTCTTTGAGAAGAGCTTTGACTCGGCTTGTGAACAAGAAAATATCATCCCCGTATCGCCCCCCAAATGGTCGCCCCTTGCCGAAGTTGAGCCGGCCAAATCATTTACCTATCGAGCAGTTTTTCAAGTTAAACCGAAGGTGGCGTCTCCTGTGTACAGGGGCTTAAAGGTGGAGCTCAAAAAGGTTTGCTACACAGAAAAAGATGTAGATGATGAAATCGCTGATATCCAGGCGAGCATGGCCACATTTGTTGAACCGAGTGAGCGTAGCGATACACGGGACTGCGACCTGGTGATGTGTGATAGCGTGGTGATGGTTGACGGCGTAATCAACGAAAGACTTAGTCAGAGAGATTATGCTGTAGCCTTGTTTGCCGATGATGTCCCGGAAGAGCTAAAGAAAGCATTGATGGGGAAAAAACGAGCTGACGTGGCTTCGGCTCATTACACGGTGCCGGCAAATAATCAAGATCCAGAAATCGCCGGTAAATCCTGTGAAATGATTCTTACGGTTAAATCAATTAAAGAACGGGTTTTACCAGCTATCGATGATGAATTGGCCAAGGATCTATCGGAAAAACTCACGAGCCTCGACGACTTAAAACGATGGATTAGATTGCGTTTTGATCTCATGGTCAAGCAGCGAGACTATCGCTACAGGCAAGAAGCGTTTGCCCACGCCCTCGTCGATGAAAATCCCTTGGAAGTTCCCGATGCTCTAGTGAGACGCGCAGCATTAACCATGATGAATCGCGAATTTGAGACGATAGACAAAAACGCTATGGAAGATCTGGTGAAAAACCATTGGGCGGAAATGTGGGAAGAGTTTACGGGTCGCGCACAATTTCGTGTTAGGGCGGAATTGCTAATGGAGGCGCTGTTCGAAGAGTTAGCCATTACCGCCACCGATGGAGAAGTGTTTGATATGGTTAAAGCAGTAAAAGACATGAGCGAAGAAAATGCGGCCCATGCCATTAAAGTAGATAAGCTTATTGCCGTCATGGAAGCCGCGGCGGCTGTGACGATAACAGAAGAGCCGCTATTTGACGCAGGCCAGCAATATGCCTGAGGAAGTTCAGAAAAACCAAGCTCACAACCACAGGCGAGTATTTTTGGAAACCTTCGGTTGTCAAATGAACATCCTTGATTCCGAGCTGGTAGAAGGGCAGTTTCGCGCTGCAGGCTACGATTTCGTCGATAATGCCGATGAGGCCAGCATTGTTTTGCTTAACACCTGTTCGGTGCGAGATCTCAGTGAACACAAGGTGCTTAGTCGTCTGGGCCGATTGAAAGAGCGCAAGGACAAAGGCGAACAGGTGGTGGTGGGCGTGCTCGGCTGCATGGCTGAGCGAAGTCACGACGAGTTGGCCAAGAAAAAACCCTTCATCGATGTCATGGTGGGACCGAGTAGGATTCACGACACTTTGCGACTAATTGAATTGGCGCTCAAGGAAAAGAGTGCGACCAAAAAAAGTCTGTCCTATTTTGTGAAAAGAAAGGGCCATAAAGAAAGCGAGACGCTATCTCCGCTTGACGATCTTGAGATGCTCGATCGCATGCGGCCTTTGGAGCATAGAAGCACTCCGTGGCAGGCTTACGTAAGAATCACGCGAGGATGCAACAAATTCTGCGCATTTTGCGTGGTTCCTCGCACTCGCGGACCGGAACTGCACCGCCCGCCGGAATCCATCATCGATGAAGTAAAGCGCCTGACCGATAGCGGCACGCAAGAAATCACATTATTGGGCCAAACCATTAATCACTATCATTTTGGGAACCCAGGAAAAACCTGGTCGTTTGCCGACTTGTTGTGGAATGTTCATGAACGGGTGCCATCTTTAAAGCGATTGCGCTTTTTAACCAGCTATCCACGCGATTTTACCGACGACGCCCTCGACGTCATGCGTGATGCCGAACGGATTTGCGAATATCTCCATATTCCCGCCCAATCGGGGAGCGATAAGGTTTTACAAGACATGAATCGCGGCTATGATCTTGAAACCTATTTGGGCTTGATCGAACGCGCCAAAAGCCGCATGCCAAATATTAGCCTGGTGGGCGATATGATCGTTGGCTTTCCGAGCGAGACCGACGAGGACTTTCTAAAATCGGTGGATTTATTGGAAAAGGTGCGATACAAGAACGTCTTCGTTTTCAAATACTCACCGCGCCCCAATACCGTCGCCTTTAAACGCTTCGTCGACAATATCCCAGAGCAGATAAAAAAATTACGCAACAATGCGCTGCTGGCTGTGCAGAATCGGATTGCCTTAGAGCATCATCAAAAAATGGTCGGCCAAGATTTTACTGTTCTCTGCGAGGGCGAAGCCAAACTCGAGCGAGATGCCACAGAAAGCGAGCTCATTTCCCTACGCACTATCAAATCGGCTGAAGTCAATTTAACCGGCCGTACCACGGGCGACCATATCGTTCATTTCCGCGGCCCTAAACGCCTAATCGGATCGCTCGTGAACTTGCGGATCGACGAAGCGAGAGCCCTCTCCCTCGGCGGTCAACTAATTTAGCTACCAGCGTTTTCTTGTGTGCGCAGCACGCGATTTTTTAGGGACATACGTGCGAAAAACAGTCCGACTTCAAATAGTAAATAGGCTGGGAGGGCAAGCATGATTTGCGTGATGGGATCGGGTGGCGTCAAGATTGCGCCAATGACGAAGGCTAAGACAAAGGCCAGACGCCTATAGCGAGTGAAGGTCTCTAAAGCCACCAAATCAAAAGCAACCAATAAGAAGATGGCGATCG
>DASPVU010000130.1:0-6730 GCA_035622215.1 Myxococcota bacterium
TGGCGCTGTTTTTAATCCGAGCGTGAGTCTTGGCGCGACCATGATGAATCTGTCGAGATTTCAAGATCTTTGGCTCTATATTGTCGCGCAGTTTGTTGGAGCGGTGGTAGCGGCGCTTATCTTCAAGCTGTGGCATCCAAAAACCTGAACGCTTACTCCTTAAGCAGGCGGTTCTGGTAGTGCTCTTTGTAGATTTCGGCCAAGGCCAAGAAGATGGTTACTACCAGTGGTCCGTAAAATAGGCCGAACACGCCATAAATTTGGATACCCGCAAGCACCGACATAAAAACTAGCACCGCATGCATTTGACTCTTGGTGCCGATAAGTCGCGGTTTTACCACGGTTTCTAAGATGGCGAGCTGCAGAGAATTAAAGATTAGAAAGGCGGTGGCGGCCCAGGTTTCACCAACCAAAAATAGGTAAATCGTGGCAGGGAGCACCACGATGCTCGCACCCACCACCGGCAAAAATGATGTGATGGTCATGGCCACACCGAAGATCAATGCGCCGGGTATCTGCACGGCCAAGAAGGACAAGCCACCCAAAATGCCCTCGAGCACGCTAATGAGACCGTTGCCGATAAATACGGCAGACGCAAGTTCGCTGAATCTTTTGACCAGCCTCTCCTTTTCATGATCGGGCAGTGGCACGAGATCCATTAAAAATTGTTTTGCGTTGCGCCCGCTGACAAAGAAAACAAAAACCAGGGCCACGGTGAGGAAAAAATTGAAAGCCAACGATAAGAGATTAGCGGCGATCAAACCTACCCGATCGTAAACCCATTTTCCGATATCCTGCGAAAGCAAGGCGGTAAAATTGAGAATGCGTTCGGGAGCAATGCTTAGGTGAAGTTCGGATATTCGGGCGTTAAAGGCTTCTAGATAATTCCGTAGCGATGTCATCCAATTAGAGATGTCGGTGGTGGAAGTAAGCCGCTGGGTGGCTTGAAATAGCGTCAAGCCTTGCTGCGCCAGCACGACCACGAAGGCAGTAAGCGGTATCATGACACCCAAAAATACCAAGATCGTTGCAAGACTCGCGGCGAGATAATCCCGCTGCCGGCAAAAGCGCAAAAGCCTCTGGTAGATTGGGCTAAAGAAAGACACGATTACTATGGCCATCACTACGGGATTGAGAAAGCCAAACAACAAGTGAACCACTAAGACAAAACTCAGCAGAAGACATAAGACAAAAGTAAGCGTGCTAAACCGCGAAGTCGTCACATGATCCTCGGGTCCCGCGCTCGGGAGATGGATTGATGAAGTCTCCCTCTCCCGCCTGCGGGAGAGGGATTAAGGGAGAGGGCCAGCATATCGGTTCTCGATTGAGTCGTGTGTGAGCAAAGCTTGCATTTCGGCGAAGTTCTTTTCTAGCGTCTTTAATTTGAGCCAGGCAAGCTCCTCGGGATTCAGCGCTTTTTTATCGATATTTTTGTCTACTTGCCACAGGCCATATCCCCATCCTGCCAAATAACTGAGTTCGCGATAGCGTTTCCACCAATTGGCGCGATTAATGTTGCTTAGGCTGGGATTCCAAGTGGAGCTGGTAGATTGCCACAGTCGCACCACGACCCTTTGTTTGTCCTTGGGCAAATGACTGTGAGATCGAAATCTTCTGGTCCTGCCGATGACTTGTTCCATAACCGTACTATTGACCATGGGTTCCATGATGTCCAAATATTGTGTGCCCTTTAACGATAGCCCTTCGGTGATATCGGGATGGAGCAACAGGAGCTTGGTTTCACCCTTGTTGAAAGCGTCGACCAGGGCGCTGACTTCTTTAACCGACATAGTTGGCTCAACAATAGCAAACTTTCCGCCATAGCCTTGGCGCAAGAGAAAATCTCGAAAGGCCAAGATACCAGTGTGATAATAGTTTGAATAAATCACCGTCTGTTCATTATTCTTAACCAGCTCGTCGTAAATCCTGACAAATTTCGGAGCTTCGGTCACCGTACCATCCTTTTCGGTAAAGTCAAAATTACCGATGTCGCGCCCTGCGCCCACTGCGGAATAGATTTGCTTGTGGATATTGGTGCTATTGATGCGAACGTATTCGTCGTCATGTTGCACGGGCTCGTTTTTGAGCAGTCGCTGTAACTCGGCGACCGGAAGATCACCTTCAACCAATCGCAAAAAAAACGAGTATTGCTGTTTGTTATATGGCACCTCCATCAACTTGAAATCTTGCGCCGGAAAATCGGCAAAATGGCTGTCGCGGAAACGAAAATAGGAGACGTATTGGCTCAGGGATGGTTGCATTTTGTCCACGTCGAGTTTGCGCAATTTAAACGAGTTGAGATTAAAGATCCAATTAGCTCCGACGATGCTAAATACTCCGATAGGCAAGCCCAGCGCCAGGCCGATGGGACCCATAACCGCCATAAGGAAGAGAGGTAGTGAAGCGGGAAGCAGGGCAGACATCAGCATGCTTTCAGTAAAATAGCCGCGAAAGAACTGGCGGGTCGATAAAATTTTCGTATATTTGAGGCGAAAGGACTCCTGGTTAAAAGGCATCAATTCCTTTCCGGACACCAGGTTTAGGACGAAGGCGATATCCGACTCGTCGCCGTAGATCGGGGTGCCGGTGAGTCCGAGAATTTTATAGGCGTTACGCAAATTAGTATAAACCTTGGTGTAGCGGGAGTTTTCATTAGCATCGATTGCGCGCATGCGCTTCACCAAGTTATGGACTTCGTCTGCCAGCAAGATGTGCTGAGATACGTCTAGGTTGCTTAGCTTCTCTGGGGCGTCGTCGTAAGAAACGAAGATGAAACGCTCAGGGTTTTTTACGCCATAATGTCTGATGGAGTTTAGCCATTGGTTTTCCAAGAATTTCGGTGCAAGCACGATGACCGGCCGGTCGGGATAGCTTTGCGCGAAGCCGATGCCGAGATAAGTTTTGCCCGTGCCCATGTAATGGTTGACCAGCAGGCCTTTAATCTCGGGATGTTTATGAAGATAGTCGATGGGAATGAGTTGATGATCGAGCAGCGTGATGGGACCACTTCCGGCAGCTAATTTTCGCACCTCGTGGTCGATGGCTGTGAGCTCTTCGGTATTCTTAACCGCGCGTTTCGTGCTTGCGCAGCCAACCAACAGCAAAAATGTGAGCCCCAACGAGATGGTCGAAAATCGCACGCAGTCACCGTAATTAAATTATTTTGCCAACAGAACTATATTAAACTAACGATGTGAAAATGCCATTTTTCAACACTGTGTTAGTCGCAAATGCAAATAGATTGAGCAATACGCGCGATCAACTGAAATAGCGATTTTTTGTATCAAAATATGCTTATGTTATGATTTCTACGTAATGTGAAAGCTTGCGCAATATTATCGTCATGGCGAGCCCCTGTAAGGGGCGTGGCCATCCAGCAACAGCCAAGGCGCCATTAACTGGATGGCCACGGCGGCTGCGCCGCCTCGCCATGACGAAGGAACTTGCGAGAGTCTCATATTTCGCGACTGGCTGCTGAGGGCGATAGATGTTGGCAATGAGATTTATACAGTTGGTCTTGATGAGCATCTTGTTATGTTCTTCGCTAGATGCTTCATCTCATGATCTGGGCATTGGCGACGAATACATCGCTCCCCTGCGATACCCTCGAGCCTTGATCGGCGCTGATTACATGATCAATCGCCGATTTCATGGTTTTGCCGACTCGGCTCTTAGAACGCCATTGAAAAATCAATTTAGTGGTTCTTTGGCCTTCGAAGCGGGTCTCGTCAAATACTTCAACGCCGGCGCATTTTTTGCTGGCAACGTATCCAATATGATCAAAGCCGAGCCGCTTTTTATGAGGATGGGCGTGTTTGCTAAACCCTATATTGGACTCGGCGAGCGCGTGAGCATCTTTAGTCGTTGCGCCGCGGGTCTCGCATGGGGCGCTTTTGGCAACTATGCGGCCCATTTGCTCGGCCTTTACCCGGAGATGAAAGACGAGGTGGATAGGGTTTATAAGGGGCAGGCTTATAGTTCCGGTCCCTATGGCTTCTTCGGCCAAGCTTCCATCGGCATTGAGTATTTTCCCTTTTCGCGGGTGGGGCTTGCCTTAGAGTTTGGCGTTAGGGCCTCTTTATATCGTGCGTCGCGAAACATTCTCTTACAAGAAAAGGTCGAGGATGTGCCCGGAGCACCAAGCGCCTTCAATTTCATGGTGTATGAATTGCCGGCGGGCCTAACACTTCAAATAATATTATAATACCAAACCTAGCTGATTAGGCCGGTTTTATGCCTGCTGCGGGCCTGACATGCTGCGTCGCTCATCGCGCTAATATACTGGATATTATCGCTCTTCGCTCCTTGCATCTCAGCCTCCTCACGACGGCATAAAACCGGCCTAATCAGCTAGGTTTGGTATAAGTTAATCACGAATTTGCCCGGTGCCGATGCCCACCCACTTATAGGTGCAAAGCTCTTCTAGTCCCATGGGTCCACGGGCATGAAGCTTGTCGGTGCTAATGCCCATTTCTGCGCCCAAGCCAAAAACACCGCCGTCGGTGAAACGGGTTGATGCGTTGACATAGACTGCGGCGGAATCCACTTCTTTGGTGAACTGCAGCTGAGCGCCTTTGTTAGAGCTCACGATGGCGTCTGAATGATGCGAGCCGTAATGATTGATATGGTTAATCGCCTCGCCGATATTTTTGACGATTTTTATCGACACGATCAAATCAAGATATTCGGTTGACCAGTCCGCCTCAGTTGCAGCCTTCATGGTGGGGCAAATAGCAAGACAGCTTTCATCGCCCCGCATTTCTACCTCCGCTGCGAGGAAAAGTTCAGAGAGACGAGGCAAAAATGTGCTCGCGATATTTTCATGGATCAAAAAAGATTCCGCGGCATTGCACGCGCTTGGTCTTTGGCATTTAGCGTTGTGACAGATTTTCAGCGCCATGTCCTCATCGGCGGCTTCGTCGACATAGACGTAGCATACGCCCTTGTAATGTTTGATAACGGGCACAGTAGCCGCATCGCTCACCGCTTTGATCAAGGCTTCGCCACCTCGAGGGATGATGACGTCAACCAGACCGTTTTGGCGACACAACTGAGTAACGGCTCTCCGATCGGCGATGGGGATCATTTGCACTGCATGGGGCACAAATGCAATTTTTGTTAGCGCCTCGTCAATCGCCTTCATGATGGCCCGGTTGCTGTGCTCGGCCTCTTTGCCGCCGCGCAAGATAACTGCGTTGCCGCTTTTTAGACAGAGTGCCGTAACATCGGTCACCACATTGGGCCGAGATTCGAAAATGATGCCGATTACACCAATGGGTGTGCGAATTTTTCTAAGCTCCACGCCATTATCGAGGGTGCGGCTGGTAATTAGCTTGCCCACCGGGTCGCTAAGGTTGACGATGGAATTAATGCTCTCGATCATGGAATCGATGGCCTTGTCGCTCAGGGTGAGTCGTTCAATCAATGGCTTGGCCAAAGATTGAGCGGTCGCGGCTTTAACATCGAGCGAATTTTCCGCTTTTATCAATGAGCGATGTTCATCAATGCTCTTGGCGATGGCTAAAAGTGCTCGATTTTTTTCTTCGCTGGTCAGAGCGGAAAGCTTATACGAAGCATTTTTGGCCAAGGTCGCTAAATTTTCTACCATGTCTTCGGTTGTGACCATATTAAGTAATCTCCGATAGAATCACCATATTATCGCGATGGACGACCTCGGTGGTTTGGCAGTGGCCATGTTTAGCAAACTCATCTCGCTTACATTCCATCATGATGTTTTTCACTTCCTGATGATCGAACTGAGTCACGCCCTTGGCGAAACGTTGATCACAGGCGTCAACAATCTCGATCACCGAGCCACGGTAAAACTCTCCGGTCACGGAAGTAATGCCTACCGGCAATAAACTTTTGCCATGGGCTAAGAGAGCATGCTTTGCTCCATCATCTACTTTGATGGTCCCTTCTGAACGATGATAAAAGGCAATCCAGCGTTTGCGACCGGGCATCTTACGCGCATTGCTTGAATTTATGTCCCCTACCACCGTGCCAATATCTTCGCCGTCAAAGAGTTGGACAAGGACGTCTTTCTTAAGGCCAGGGGCGATTACGGCAATGCCTCCGACATGGATCATATTGGCAGCGGCCATTAATTTGCTTTTCATGCCGCCAAGCGACAGTCCCACTTTATGTGCTTCAATGTGTTTAAGCACGTCTTCATCAAGTTCGATGATATGGTCTAATCTCTGTTGGTCGCCATTTTCGTTCTTGATCATGAAGCCTTCGGACGTGGTTAGCAAAACCAAGGCTTTTGCTTCAAGCAGCATGGCGACCAAGGAGGCTAGCACGTCGTTATCGCCAAACTTAAATTCATCAACCGACACAGTGTCATTTTCATTGATAATGGGAATGACATTTTTATCGAGCAGGGTGGTCAAGGTGTGTTTGATATTGAGATGCCGCTTACGATTTTTTAGATCATCGTGAGTTAAAAGCACTTGCGCGATCATGGTGCCAAAGGAGCCAAATAGATCTTCGTAGGCACGCATCAATCGAGGCTGACCAATGGCGGCCGCCGCCTGTAACATGGGCAAATCGCTAGGCCGTTTTTTCAAGGCCAGTCCCTCCATGCCCGCACCCACCGCGCCCGAAGTCACGAAAACGATTTTACGGCCCTTTTTATGAAGGTGGGCAATTTGTTCCACCAGGTGGGCAATATGACGATAATTCAGGCGACCATCGGCTTCTAGAAGCACTTTGGAGCCCACTTTAATCA
>DASPVU010000131.1:0-6556 GCA_035622215.1 Myxococcota bacterium
ATTTCATCCAGCTGGCATCCGTTTTAGTGTCGTACCGCGGTTTAACCGCGGTATCCAGGCAAAAGCCACTGCGATCTTTACTGGACCCCGCGGTCAAGCCGCGGGGCGACACACGAAGGATTTATTCCTGCAACAAAGCCGATCAAGTCCGAGGATGACAAGGGGGGACACTAAAAGTGGTTATTAACTAAATTATCCAAATGCAATTTGTCTTCTTTGCTATATTCCGGTGGCTCCGATACGCGAGTGCCGTCGTAGGAATAATTGATATACAGTGATTTATCGCCATCTCTCAGCCGATTTAATAAATCCTGATTTATTGCCTTCCTGCACGTGTAACAATAGAGCAAGACAGCCAGCATAATCAGAACAAATATGGTTATCAGAGCCGTCGCTGTAGTCCGCGCTTTTCTACGTGCCATAATTTTATAGACGCATGGGCATAATAACACATTGATGACTATCGTCGTTCATGCCGGTGATCAGCGTCGGCGAAAGCGGGTCGGTAAATTTCACCATGATATTATTATCTGATATCGACGATAATGCATCAATAATATACCGCGCGTTAAAAGCTATTTCTATATCTGGTCCACTGTATTCCACCGGCACATCATCGGTAACTTCACCAGCTTCGGGGTTGACGCAAGAAACAATTAGCTCACCTGATGTGGTTTTCATGCGTATACTATGGCTTTTTTCGCTGGCCAGCACGGAGACTCTCTTTAAACCGAGCAAAAAATCGTGGCGAGAAGCGCGCATAATTTTGTCAGCCAATCGGGGAATTACTTGATTATAATCCGGGAATTTGCCTTCAATTAAGCGCATAGAAAGATAGGTATCTTTCATCAAGAAAATAGCGTGTTGCTCTGAAATACCTAAACGAAACTTGGTTTCTCCGTCGTCGCTGCTATCTAACAATTTCACGAGCTCCGTTAAGCCCTTTCTAGGCAATGTAACAGGCTCAAATTGAGTGAAATCTCCTGAGCCAAAATTCTCTTTCACCCGGCTTAAACGATGCCCATCCGTCGACACCATCACAACATGGCTTGGCTCTTCCTGTGGCTCAAAAAACACTCCAGTAAGATTATATCGGTTATCATCATTGCTTGCAGAATAGAGCGTCTTTTGCACCATCGAGAGAAACAGCTCTCTATTTACATCAAGAAAAGTTATGCCCTCCACCGACGGCAAAATAGGAAATTCCAGAGCCGACAACGCCACCAATCTCGCATTGGTGCGGCCGCTTTTAATAGCCAAATGAAGATTCTCAAGCGATCTTAGGGTGACTTCTGGACCAGGAAGCATTTTGACAATATCCAAAAGTGACCGTGCCGATACCGTATTTGCGCCTTCAATAACTACTTCACAATTCTTTCTAATTCTCACCGCGACATCGAGATCGGTAGAGCTCAAAAAAACCCCGTCATTTTTATCGGTTTCAAGCAACACGTTCGAAAGAATGGGTTTAGAGTTTTTTCTTTGAGCCACCCCCTGCAACATAGTAAGCGCTCGCGAAAGTTCATTAGCCGATATCCTAATTTCCATTCTTACACCTCTTCGAGTCGCGCAGCTTAGTGCACAGAGCACTTATCGTATTACGGTGCTCCCGCCAATCGGAGAAGAGCAATTTTTACCTTACACTGACGCGTCCTTCGAATTGCTGGCCCACATGATCCAATATAATTTTAATGAGCTCAGGAGCGTGGTCTCGGTACAACTCTTTTTTCACGCTTAGAGAGGCTTCCCATAAAGGTATGTGAGGACTTTTAATAAAGTTCCGTTTCTTAAAGATCATGACGTTTATGCTTAATCCAGGGTAACTATATGAATAGTTGACTGGATAATAAGAGACGGGCCCTTCGCGCCCAAGATAGGGAGCGGTCAATACCGGCTCAAAACTCACCGCTTGGCCATAAAAGATGGGCTCCTTTATAGCAAACTTAAGCACGTAATCCGCCTTCGCTAGATTTTCTGCCATTTTTAATCCGTATTTTCTGATGCCGCTTAAGAGCAGCACCATAAAATTCGCCTCTTCCACCGTCATGTTTTCCGATGCGTCAAGGTAAATGGTGGCATTTTTGTTAAAGGGGTTGATTATGGCTTGGTTTGAACGCAGATAAGCCGTCGCGGCACATCCTGCTTGAATTAATATACCAACCAAAACAAACAACGTGAATAATTTTTGCATTCTTAATTACCACTTTTCACAACCTTGTACAGTCTAACAAAAATTAGTTCGAAAAAAGTTAAAAGGAAAATTTGCTTTATTTTTTTCAACTATGGTAGCTCTCTTAAAGAACTGCTTTACTGGCTTATCAGTGAAGATTTTCGGGGGGAAATACCATGAAAATGGCAACAAGAACGATTATTGGATTGTGTTTGGTTGCGGCCGTTGGCCATGCAACTCAGATACAACAAAATATGAATGCAACGGTTTCCGTTGTTAACGGATGCTCTATTCAAAGCGTGAGCAACACAGCTTGGAGCGCCATCGACGGTAACTTTCAAGCGGCCGCTACCACGTCTTCCGGTGGTGTCACGGTTCTGTGCACCGAAAGCACCCCTTATAGCGTCGGCCTAAACAACGGCAACAATTATAATGTCACCAACTCTACCAGACAAATGAGCGATGGCGCTAGCCACGTCATTGCCTATGGTCTCTATCATGACAACGCCCTTTCCCTTCCTTGGGGAGACATTGGCTCGGGCAAGGAACTTATGGCCACAGGTAGCGGAAGCAGCCAAGCCGCAACCGTGTATGCTCAGATTCCCGCCGGCCAAACTCCAGTTCCAGCCGCTAATTTCAGCGACGTTGTTGTAGTAACACTGAATTTCTAAATAAAAACTCAAAAAAAAACAGCACCAAAAAACGGTGCTGTTTTTTTTCCCTTATTAAAAATTAAGTGTCACAACCAATGAGTCTTGATAGTTGCCCGGAGGTACGGATGGCTGTCCCGCGGGAATGCGGGCATAGAGAGTATTGGTTCTATGCAGCCCCGTCCCAGTTAAGGACAAGGCTTGGGATGTACCTATATTTCCCCATGGTATTAAATAACCTGAGTCAGAATAGATTGAGTAGTTAACATAATGGCCCTTTTGATCCGACATTCGACGGGTTCGAAGAAGCGCATCGAAGTAAAGGCCATTGTTAATACCGACAGTGTATGAAGTTCTAAGAGTGCATAGGGTCGTAACCGATCCCGTAGTATTATTTATATTATTGGGAAATGTACCAACAAGAAAGGACCAGTGCATTGCTTGATAAGCTGTGATAACACAGGACGGTTTTACAGAGATTTGTACCGTTAAATCATCCTTATTATCCGCATAGCCTAAAACGCTTGTTAAGAGGGAAACTCCCAAAAATGCTGCTTTGATCATAATGCCTCTTTGCCGCCACGAAAACCATAAAATCGAACTTTTTACCCATGTTAATTCAGTGTTGAATAATCTCGCAACAAACCTGCAAAAAAGTCTTGCTATCGATACAGAGCACCTTTCTACCAACGCGCCGCACCTCGCTCTGACTGAATTCAGACCATTTTCTTGTTAACGCAAATAATTTTGTATTAAGTTATAAAAAAAGGAAGCGTTATGAGAAACAAACTGTGCATGGTATTAGCATTGTTGTCATGCTGTGTTTTAAGTCTAACTCAAAGCTGTCATCCTGAGTCGCCCTCTTTCGAGCATCAAGATTCCAAGGTCGAAGAAGAAGAGGCTGAACTTGATGATCCCGCGATCCCTGAGGCACCCGTAACCGTGCCGGTCTCAGTGCCTACCGTGACTGCTCCAGAGCTTCTACCAAGCGAACCACCGCCCGCGCTGCCATTACCGCCCGCACCGCTTGCTCCTTGGGGCGGTGGAGGTGGTGGTGGAGGTGGGGGACATGGCGGCCATGACGATGCCGAAGATCACCGTCATAGAAACGAATGCGGCGAAAGGGTAGATTGCAAAAATCCAGCCTGCGAAGGACGGCCTTGTAATGACCATGATGGATGCACACAAGACAGCAAATGCATTGACTCTGAGTGCAGGGCAAAAACGGACAATCCATGCGACAAGGAAATTCACAACGAATGCGTTCTAACAACCTGCCACAGCACCGGCGATCATAGTTTTTATTGTAGCTTTGAGTTAGATCCCGACAAAACTTCGGCGGGGTCGTGTACGCCCGAACATAACTGCAGCAAACGAAATCATGATGGAACATGCGATGACCGCCACCTCATTGACCAGTGCATTCTTGGCCGTTGCGTCCTTGAAGAGCTCTGCCCGGTGGATGAGCAGCCGCCAATTGTTTGTGAAGAACAAAACCGCAGTACTTTGCCTTTGGGCATTTGCTCGGGCGGCTCCAATGACGGAAACGACTGTGTAGATATTGAACGAAGCTCCGACTGCCCGGGGGGCACATGCGAGCCACAGGGCGGCTGCGTCGATACCAATCCATGCACGGCGGATAGCTGCCTCTCGGTATCTAAGGGCAAAGACCACGACTATCAATGTCACTATGAAACCCTCCTCATGATCCCCTGCAATACGGACAATCCCTGTGACATTAGCGAATGCCAACTGGTAAATGGCAGTCCCACCTGTGTCATGACCGATATTGCCATCAAATGCCCAGCGGCAAACCAATGTACCGGCGTGCAATTAGGAGGCGGAGCCTTTTACGGCCTTTGCGATGCTGATGCTCAGTGCATATCTCAACCACTTGCTAACGGCCCAACGTGCATCGATGGTTCCTCGTGCCCAAGTGGCGAATGTTTTGGAGCCGTGCTCGGAAGCTGTAGCGACGGTAGCGGCCCATGTTACTATGCCGAACAGTGTACGGAATTTCCTGAGGCCACGTGCAGCGGCAGCTTGGGCACCTGCGCCTGCGACACAGGCAATCCCTGCGTAATTGGCCTCTGTGATGATGCGGGCGACTGCCTTCCAACCACACCAGCCTCAGAAGGAACTGGATGCAGTGATGGAATCACCTGCCATACGGGGACCTGCAATGGCAGCGGCGTTTGCGAAATAGTATTGCATGATGACCAGTGCGAACCGGAATCCTGCCATAACCCCTGCGTAGTTCCCACGTGCACCGAAACCGGCTGCGATAATCTCTACATCAACGGAAAGATCTCCTGCTCGGTCACGGTGGACGGGCATGGCACTTGCCAAGGCACCGCCGATTGCGTGGATGGCGTAGGAGAATGCGTGCCTAATCAGCCGCTGAATTGCGAATCGTAATCTCGCCGAAGGCGGGTGCGCTCCTATTGGCATGCTATATCGCCGAGGTCTTCTACAATTTCGTCGCTACGACCAGGCAAGTCGAAGGCGAAGGAACAAGTATCGCCCTCGGTTTTGCCTTCTAACGTGGTTAAATTCTCGGGGACTTCGAGATAGATGAGCCCCTGCTTGCCGATAAAACCATCCGTGGTTAGTCCAACCACCGATACCGCGCTATCTATCATTAAGGGAACTTCATCCCTAGCCAGGCGAAACGTTATTCTTCTGATAAGTGGTGCCGAAAATCTTACTCGGTGGGCGGTATAAAAGCCGGGCCCAACGGTGATAGGTTTTTCCAAATGTTCAGTACTAATCCTTGGGTCAAGATCGCGAGTGAGAGCTTGAATTCTTACTTCTTCGTAAGGTTTAAGATTGGCAATAACCAAATTGCCATAGCTATTGGTCTTTCCTAAAATGCCGCCAAACTCTTGGGCAATGATAATACCTTGGCGCTCCGGTACTTGCACCAGCGCAAAGCCACTCTCGATCGGTCGTGAAATGAAACAGGAGCTTCCAACACATCCTACGGATCCACCTATCTGAGCACCGTAGTTGAAAGCTTTATCATAGGCATTTAATTGAAGCCCACCGTGAAAATACTGATTTTCTAAACTTACCTGCCCATAGCCATGGAACCATTTATCGTAGGCCACGCCACCGGTTACTCTATAGCGATTGCCTGCATCGCTCGTCGAGCTGAAATTATATTGTGCAGCCGATTTCACCGAGCCTTGGTTAGTTTCAATATTGAAGTTCATCGAATGGCGATCCAAGAAAATCGAAAATAAAGCAAAGATGGCAAAACTATGGGAAAATGTCTCGTAATAGGCGTTCAAGTTCAGATGCATATAGGGAGAAAACGGAAAATTCTGTGAGAGAAAAAAAGCATTCTGTCGGAAAAATTCGCTCTGGACGAAACTCTGGTTGAAGCTCGTGTGCCTAATATAGGGTTTATCGATCTTAATATAGGAATTTATCGTGTAGCGAAATTCCTGCGAAGCGCGCGTCGACAAACCCAGGGGTTGAAAATTTGGAAAAATTATCTCGCCTGATGCTCTAAAATTAATATTCTGTTTGCTAAATAAAAAATCAAAACCCAATAGTGGATTCACTGAGTTATCGCGCAGATTTATTGCTGAAGTAAGCCTTAGCGATCCAAAATTAAATAAGCGAAAACGTTGGTCATTGCCCAACAGCGCGCCGTCTAGACCGCACTGCAGATGTATTTCCGGCGTCCAAAATTTGCTAACGCCCCATTTGTGACGGACGGCCAAGATGG
>DASPVU010000132.1:0-5674 GCA_035622215.1 Myxococcota bacterium
ATTTTACTCATCACCCATGAGCTCGATGTCATCAAAGCGGTATGCCATGATGTCGCCTTAATGGAACACGGTCGCATCATTGAGTCAGCTTCTGTGGTGGATTTTTTTTCCGAGCCCAGAACTAAAAGCGGACGAGAACTAGTGGAACGCTCCCTAAAAATGCATCTTCCACCGGATCTAAAACACGAGTTGTCGGATACACAAAGCCAAGATAAATGCTTTCCCATCGTGCGCCTTGTTTTTCGCGGCCAGTTGGTAAAAGAGGCGGTAATGTCCCAGGCCAGCCGAAAATATAATGTCGATATCAGCGTCTTGCAATCAAACATTGAGTTTATTGGTCATCACGTTATTGGCTTCTTGGTCGCCGAGATCAGAGGAGAAAACAAGGCTATTTCCGCCGTCCTGCAATATTTTTCGGCCAAACAATTAGATTTTCAGGTGGTGGGCTATGTCGCTTGAGCCATTGCTAAAGGCTACGTGGGAAACGGTTTATATGGTGGCTGTATCAGGCGCTTGTGCGGCACTACTCGGTATCCCCTTGGGCTTCTTGCTTTTCATTTTTGGTCCGCGCACCATTTATGGTCGACCCACAATCTATCAACCTCTGGCTTTAATGGTTAACACGGCTCGTTCCATACCCTTCATCATTCTTTTGGTGGCGCTGATTCCATTTACAAGGTTCGTAATAGGCACTTCCATCGGGACCACGGCAGCCTTGGTGCCGCTAACTCTCTCCGCCGTGCCGTTTTTGGCCAGGCTCACCGAAGGGTCTTTGTTGGCCATCCCTTACGGTCTCATCGAGGCGGCTATGGCCATGGGTGCCACACGCACTCAGTTGCTTTATCGGGTCTTATGGCCTGAAAGTTTGGCCAGCATCATCAATGGCATTACCGTGACGACGGTAAATTTGGTCGGCTATTCTGCCATGGCCGGTGCCATTGGCGGAGGCGGTTTAGGGGATTTGGCTATTCGTTATGGCTACCAACGTTTCGATATTTCGGTGATGCTCCTAACCATCGCGGTTCTGATCGTATTGGTGCAAGGCCTACAAAGCATGGGCGAGATGTGCTCGCGCATGGTAAAACGCGGTCAATAAAATTCCGATGAAAAATCTGCGCCCTGTTGTTTAGCGTTTATCAATGGAGGCTAAACATTATGAGTGCATGGTTTTTACCTTTAATTTCCGTAATTTTTTATCTAATGATGGCTAATGGCGTCGTTGCCGATTGCCTGCCGTCCTACGAAGCAGAAATCGCACGTGAGGCCTTGGGCAAAAATAAGAGTGCTTATCGAATTATGGCTGAGGCGCTCAAAAATGTTGGGAATCCGTCATCTAAGCCTTTTAAGAAATGGCAGGAATTTCTCAAAAAACATCCTGAAAACGGCGCCAACTTTGCTCTCACGCCGGATGAAATCTCCTTCGCGCTCACCGTCCTCAACGAGAACAAGGCCTTATGCCTTGGCGCAAAACCGCTCAAGGCGAAGGTGGTGGCCACTAATTTGTTCCATTTGCTTAAAGAGCACGCATCGAAACTTGCGGAAAAAATCGACGAACTCAACGCAGTGATTTATAAAGAGGCCATGAACATCGAGGAGCTTCTTCAGATGCATGTGTCGCTCATGAATTCAAAGGACATTGTTCAACAATTAGAACTATACGGTAAGGCGATCAAACTTCGCGAACGCTTTAGCCTTGACGCATTCACGACAAAGAGCCGCTTTTTTCTGGCGGGCTCTTCCTTGATACGCAAAATAGATCCACAACATTCTGCATTTAATGAAGAAATCGAAAAATTAACATCATATTTAGCAATAGATTGGGAGAAGGAGCGGAAAGATTCTCTAGCACGAATTAGCACCAATAATAGCGAAACGGTTAACGACGAATTAATCGTAAGCCTTCTATCCATATTAGATGCTCTGAAAGATCTAGATATAAAATCATTTTATATTCTGCAAAATATGAATCTGGCGGAGCTCAAGGAGCTCGCGGATCTTCTGAAATTTGGACCAAATCATGCGCTGCTATTCTTGTCTTGCACAGGCAATAAATGGGCCTTGGAGGCCATCCGCTTTGCCCTGGACAATAAGTTAATACCGAATGACGACGTTGAACATCAGATTTCGGCGATCAGTTCGGAAATAGACTTCAATAATTTTAAAAGCAAATACATTAATTATCCCACCCAAGTTATTGCCTCCCATAGCCACAAATCTTTACCCAAGAAAATCATCCCCATCTTTGCCGCCGAAATGGAGCTCGCGGACCGTGACTTCATTGTGGCCTATCACACGATCCCCGACACCCATTACCAGCCGACTCTGCCCATCTATATTTTTCAGGCCTATGTCGCCGAGGTTCTTTATGGCATTCATGTGGAAATGTTGCCGCGGTTTCGCAAAGAGCCTTTTGATTTATGGCCTACGGTTGGTCGGCTTAAGAGAAGCTACACCGGCGATCACGATGCGCGATGGCGCAATATCGGTATAGCCGCGAGTCCATCATTAGTATCTGAAACCGAATCTCCGCCCTACAAGGATTTTAAAGTGGGATACATCAAGAGCGGCGCGCCTCACCCAGATTGCAGCAACCTTGTCAAAGATATCTTGAAGGATTTGAGCTGGACCGAATCGGAAGCACTTACGCTTGCACAACTCATCTCCGAAACAGGGATAAGAATGTTTCGCGGGGTGGGCGGCTCTATTCTACAAATCGGCTTAAAAGCTAACGTGGCTTGCGACTATCTCTTCCTGTGCAAGGGCCCGCGCGAGATCGAGGCTACAGGTACGAAAATGTTATTTACCCTGAGACAGGGAAAATTCGTGACCAACGATCAAGTTCGTATTATCACCGATCCCCACATCTTTCTCGACCCAGATCTCGGCCGCCTGATTCACTATCCCTATAACCCAGAAAAATTTCACGCCGCAAACACTGCCTTTAGAGCCTTTCTGGATGAGAACCTGCGCCCCGAATTAAAAAGACGCATGGCCGATACTACCTATCGAACAACCATGCTCAACAAGCTCATAATCAAACGGCTTGTCGTCGACAACTAAGGGTAACATGTCATCCCCGCGGGGCATTGTTGCGTGGACCATGCCCATCGTCATGGCGAGCCGGATTGTTGCGTGGATGCGTTTAGTCTCGTCATGGCGAGCGAAGCGTGGCCATCCAGTAATTGGCGTATAGGCTTCTACTGGATGGCCACGCTCCGCTCGCCATGACGATGAAAGGCAAGCGCTTTTTGACTACCAATCTTTGTTGGTATGGAATTCGAAAGTCGGGGGGTGTTTTAGATCATGTTTTACTAACTCGTTGAATACTGTAACGTCGGCAGGAGCTTCTGGGGTTTCTCTGTCTTGGAAGCGCATTCTTTGAATCTTGCCGTCAACAAACTTAAATTCCATCACTTCAATATGATTTAGGTATCTCAAGCTCTCATCATTCAAGTCATAGGGCCTACCATCGCTTACCTTGAACTCTACTGATTCACAAAAGCGCAACGACTTTTGGTTGTCGCCCGATTTTTCAAAAAAATATTTGCCAATTTCACTCACGGCGAACTTATAGCTATGCTGGCTTGGATACCACTGAATTACCAGTGAAGCATCCTCAATGGATATTTTTAGCACGTCAGGTTTAATTTGATTATTATGATGGCGCTTCCCCTCATAATATCCGGTTATGGTTTTAAGTGATTCCACATCAGCCGATTGGCCAGTAAAACTGTATAGTAATACCAAGGTTAAAACAGCTCTCATCATGACGATAATACCTCACGGTCTTGTACAACACATAAGATAACCATCTCGGACCACGGATTATTCCGGCGCGGGCAATGCGCGAGGTATTGAAATGGTCAGCGTTTGACGTAGGATGCGCCAATGATAAGCGGATTCGCTTTCGCAACAATTATAATCGTTCTTTTGTGCGGTGGGTGTGGGCTCGATAATAAGCCATCTCTTCCAACACCCAAAACTGAGCAGCCATCGGAGACAACCACAACGCGATCGGCGCAATATTCCGATACAGAGCCGCTTCCGAGCCCGTCTAAAACAGGCTTCGACGAAATAACGACGACCAAGATAAACGATATTAAGGCCTCGAGCCGTTTTGACTACAAATTATGCATTGGGTGCCCAAATGATGAAGCGCATAGAAAAAGATTTGGCGACGATCTCAAGAATTGGGTCTTTCTCGATGTGAGCGGCTTTAAAATGGGTCAGCCATTTTTGCATATGGATCTTGCCAATATCGAGGCCCTAAAGCTAATCGCGGAAGATGGTCCTCTTTCGCTCAAAGGACGGTTTAGTGAGATCGCCTTCGATTTTTCTGTTGCGCGGCTTAGTCCAGACTTTAAGGGGCGGCAACTTAAGTTAGTCGGTGAATTGCTGGCGCCTTCCGGCAAGCTTTACATGTGGCCCGACGAGCGGCCCTTTGAGGACGAACCCGACGTAAATCTGATTGATAAAATCAAAACGCAGCCGAACTACTGCGAAAACGAACTGCGTAAAGCTATCAAACTGCTAGATCTTCGCTACGCCAACCTTGAAAAGGGCAATGCGGCTGGTTTTGATCCACAGAATCTCGTAACCATGACCTTAAATCAATTTGATCGACCATATAAATACATGCTCCAGCATGCTCAGATTAACAGCCCGCAATGTAATGCGCTGCTATCAGAATACGAAGCGAAAAAACTTAAGCAACTACAGCTCGTATTTAAGGGTATAGGATTGGCTATTGAGCTCAAGCACGGTGACTATCCGATACCCGGCGATGGCCCATACTTAAAAGACGTCGACTATTTCGCAATCCGAAAAATCCCTTAATTTTTAGTAGCCAGTTGTTTGGATAAGAAATAAAGTAATGCCGTTTTTGGAATTTCAAAACAATCCTAATTCCGGGCGATTTTCTCAAGCCACGGCTTAACAAAAGTCCATGTCGCCGTGGAGTCTTCCCTTCGACTATGTTTTACCCCGTCAAGAAAAAGTGGATAGATTTCCTGGTCTTGTACCGATGCCTTGATGTGTTGCTTCGATAAATGGCCATAAACGCCAAATTTTCTTAAGCGCATCCCAAAAACTTCGTCTTTGGGCTCAAAATTGAGGACCTTGGACCAAATATCAAAGATTTTTCTGGGCCAGGTCACAGCTTACTTAGATATGGGGGGCGAGTACCCAGATCCTTTATCTACGCCATCCTAGAGTCTTCTGAAGCACCTTTTAGAGTAGATCGGGGCCATTCCTATACCGCTAACCGGCAAACTCAAATTTTTTAAGGTGCCCTTGCAATCGCCGTAACACGTATATTTTTCCCTAAACTGACGCATCAATTCCACTGCAATACGTGACTTGCAAAGCACGAGATCGATGTCTTTATCGTACGACGGCCCTTGGACAAACTCTTGATTCACATAAATCCAATTAAATTTGCCGTTACAGGCTGCCCTTTGCTATGTCAATATGTAACAAAAAAGAGGAAGAGGTAAATGGCATTGCAATCATCTGCGTCCAATAGGATTTGGCTCACCGTTTGGCTAGTGTTGGCTTTCTTTGGCCTCTCTCTAGGGGCCTGTCGCGGGGAACACTTGAAAGAAGAGACTCGACCTATCGATAAGAACATTCAAGGCGAACGAGGAAAGCTAATTGTTAGCCATCATACCTTAGA
>DASPVU010000133.1:0-4845 GCA_035622215.1 Myxococcota bacterium
TTCGCCGTGCTCGCCTCCATCGTCCCCTGCGGCACTTTTTGGTTTGAACGAAGGTATTTGCGGTCGAGCGCTAGTTAAATTGCTGAGCTTGGTCTAGATCCGAAACTACCATGGGGCTAGGACGTGAAAATATTTGCACTACATGGTTTCTTGGGACTGCCGACCGACTGGGATTTCATAAATCCTGACGAAGCGATTGATGTTTTGCTTCTCTCGTCGCCGGATCAGGGCATGGAGCGCTGGGTTGCGCGCTTTAATCAGCATGTGGCATCGCACAGCGTAAAAGCTTCTCTTCTGGTGGGGTACTCGATGGGAGCGCGTCTCGCGATGCAGGCGCTGCTGGCACGGCCCGCGCTTTTTAAAGGTGCCGTATTTATTTCCGGCCATACAGGATTAAGTTCTGAAAAGGCGCGGGCACTACGTCGGCAAGGGGACCAACTCTGGGCACAGCGGTTTTTAGCAGAGCCTTGGGAGGAGCTAATAGAAGCCTGGAACCAGCAACCGGTCTTTCGCCAGACTAGTGCTCCCATACGGAATGAAGCCTGTTTTTCCCGCGAACTTTTAGCCGACGCTCTCTGCCACTTTTCTCTTGGCTTGCAAGCTGATCTAAGGGAAGCGCTGTCGGCCTGTCCAGTGCCACAGCTTTTTTTACGCGGAGCAGAAGATCCTACCAATCAGAGCATAGAGACACAACGCCTTATTCCACGCGCTGGTCATCGGCTGCTTTCTGACTGCCCCGAAGAATTAGCAAACCATATCAAGGAATTCGCTCTGCGCGTACCTTAGTTCTTACAGATGTTTTTCTAAGAATTTTGCTGCTTTTTCTTTTTTTAGGGCGCGAGCGCAGCAAAGAGCGATGGCTATAAAGTTCTTTTTGTTAACTTCACAATCAACCTCACACGGTGGCCGGCTGAGACCGTGCTCTTGCCGTATTTCAATTGACATATTTAAATAGCCATAATTACTGGATTCAACAAATATTTTAAGTAAATATTCATCATCAAAAAAAGTATCTGATAACTTTGGGAACTGCCGTGTTTGGAGCATGTTAGTAAAAGTAGATAGAGAATGTAGGTCGCCGAACACGAAGGTTTCCACCACGTGCCGTCTAAGAGCCTCGCCTTCGCTATTAGGTAAATCGCGAACCATTCTGGCAAGACGTGCCCCGATTCTCTCGCGTCCTTCTTCGATCCTATTCGCGTCCTGATTGAGAAGATAAGGTTCAGCGTAAAATTCTTTAACTTTTTCGAATTCAACAGCGGCAAATAATACGAACAAGATGTTGGCCGGACTTGCTTGGTGAAGATGATCGTGTTTCATGGCTAGGTTCAATGCGGCCTTTGCATCTTTTTCTTGGACGGCTTTGATAAAGGCTTCTTGGTCTTGTGAGCCGCTTTCTCCGATATCGGATGCCGTTACGTAAAAAGACAAAAAGATTGCATTGAACAACATGAGTCTTTTGCATTTCATCATAAACTCCTACGTAAATTGAGGTTTGAATTGTTTGGTCACAATGAAAATGTCGTCGCCGTCATTGATAAATCACCGCACTATTTTGTAAAGCCAGAGTGAATAACCTAACGTTAATGGGAATGATGATGCCAAGCTCTAAAAGAATTCTCGTAGTTGGTGCCGGTATTGCCGGGCCGGCCGTGTGTTATTGGTTAAAGCGATATGGCTTCAGACCCACCTTGATTGAAAAATTTCACCATATTCGAAAAGGTGGGCAAGCATTAGATATCCGCGGTGTAGCTTGCGGCCTCTTAAAAAGAATGGGCATCTACGAGCGAGTATGCGAGATGCGCACGAGGATAGAATGCGGCCGCTATGTCGATGCCCATGGCCATGTTTTATATGAAGAGCAAGGTGAAAAATTTGGCTTTAGACAAGGCGAAGAAGTCGAGATTGTCCGCGGCGATTTAATCGAAATTTTAATGAGCACCATCGAAGATGTTCCCTGTTACTTCAATCAGTCAATTAACAATATTAGGCAGAATGACGATGTCGAAGTTCAATTCAAAGACGGCAAAACCGAGCACTACGATTTGGTCATCGGTGCCGACGGCATCCACTCTGCTATCAGACGCATGGTCTTTGACAATAACGAATATCAATTAGTCAATCTTGGTTCGTATATCAGCGTATTTAGCATGCCCAATTATCTTGATTTGCGGCACACCGAAATAGTGTGTGAGGCGAAGCTTAAGATGGCCTCGATCACCAGTGATGAAGATCCAAGAAAAGCTCAAGCCGCTTTTATGTTCCGCTCATCTCGCGTCTTGAATAACATCCGCGATGAGAGCGAACAAAAGCAATTTTTGCGCGACGCTTTTCATGATTTTGGTTGGGAAACCAAAAAAATGCTTGAGCTTATGTCGTGCAGTGAGGATTTTTATTTCGATTCCGTCACACAAATAATGATGAAATCCTGGACCAAAGGGCGGGTTGCACTGTTAGGGGACGCGGGCTTTTGCGCATCTCCATTATCTGGTCAAGGTAACAACCTAGCTTTAGTTGGCGCTTATATTTTGGCGGGAGAATTAAAAACAGCAAAGGAAGATCATACCCGCGCCTTTAGGCATTACAACGAATTATTACATCCCTTCGTGACCACGAACCAAAAGTTTGGCCAATGGGTAAGCGAATCGTTTCTTGTGCCAGATGAAGTATCAAAAAATGTCGCTGAAGCACGCATGAACGAAATTCTGCAAAAAATGCAAGCTGTGACAAATGCGATAACTTTACCTGAATATGAATGAAGTGAATTTTGTCGCCTAGCTTTAAATCAACCCGGCTAAAAAGCTTGCTCAATCATAATAACCCTGCTAAAATGACTTAAAAATACAATAAGCAGGGTTGTTTTTTATGGATCTTCGTTTATTGCAGTTGATTCACCAACAAAATCCGTGGCTTAAGGATAAGGGCGCCAAGATTTTGGCTATGCCGAATTTTCGGCCACGTGCTCAAATAGCAACTTTGATGCTCCCGGAATGGGATAGATTATGCACTATTTTGACGGGGCCCAGGCGAGCAGGAAAAACCACCTTGGGAAAATACCTTTCTGAACAATTGCTTGCTCAAAAGAGATTTCATGAGCTTTTATATATAAACTGTGATCTTTGGGAAATTCGCCAATGGCTGACTTCCTCGCTCTTTATTCAAGAGGCTCAAGCTGAGCTTAACTTGAAAAAGCCCATTGTTTTAATTGACGAGGTCCAACGTCTAGAATCACCGGGGCTCTTTTTGAAAATGTTGGCGGATCTAGCGCTTCCCATAAAGATTCTTGCTTCGGGGTCTTCACAGCTTGAAATAAAAAGTAAGGTAACAGAGCATCTAACGGGTCGAAATTTTTCTTCGCTGGTTTTGCCCTTGAGTTTTAGTGAGTGGCCCGCAAGTTCACATATCGACGACCTTCTACTCTATGGCTCCTATCCCCAAATTATTGATACGCAAGAAAAAGAACTGCTACTTGGCTTTCTTTTTCAGGATTATATCAACAAGGACATTATTGAGACCCTTAAATTGGGAAATGCCGACGTCTTTCTTAAACTCATGAGTTTGGTTGCTCATAGCAGTGGGCAGCTTGCGAACTATAACCAGCTGGCCACCGACTGCAACGTCAGTGTCACCATGATTAAGCACTATTTATCCATAGCCAAACAGACTTATATTATTGCTGAAGTTACACCTTTCGTCGGCAATAAACGGGTAGAGCTGACGTCGAATCCGATTTTTTATTTTATTGACAATGGAATTCGCAATTATGCGCTAAGAAATTTTAGTGCTCCAAACACCAGAACCGACCTTGGTCTACTCGTGGAAGGCTTGGTGTTCCAGGAGCTTTATAAACTAGTGACGCAGAGTTTTTTAAACTATCAAATTCATTATTGGCGTACCAAATCTGGCGCCGAAGTAGACTTCGTAGTGTATAAAAATGACCAAGCCTTGCTGCCCATTGAAGTGAAATTTCAAAACATGAAAGCACCAAAGGTAACCCGCGGCTTCCGATCTTTTCTGCAAGCCTATCAACCAAAAAATGCTGTTGTCATAACCAAGGATTTAATTGATACCATTACCGTCTCAGAAAGCCGTATTTATTTTATTCCGCTTACAATGTTCGAGCGGGTGGTGCCGCTGGTTATCACGCTCTAGTGCGTCTGTATCGATGTATAAATTCCCGTTGCGGCACGACGTCTTATTGATTAAGTAATAATAATTGATATCTAACTCATTATAAGAAGGAGTAAAATTATGAGAAATTTGAGCCTCTTGATGGCCATTTTTATCGCGCCCTATTTGGTAGCAGCGAACCAAAATACGTCGAATCATGAGTTTAATCACATTAATACCGGCCTCGAATTTGATACCCGCGGCCCAGGCTTTGAGCGATCTGGCGGGCAGGCTGTTGGGCCCAAGTGTCAAGAAGCCTATCGGTATTATGAGGAGATGAAGTCAAGACTCCAAAACGAGGCTAATCGACAGCGTCAAACCTATGAATACATCATGACGACAAAGGAAAATTGGCCGATTGTACATTCGGCGCAAGAGAACATGAAATCTATGCTGGACAATTTTCGTAAGATGTTGATAACGCCCAACGAAAAAGACTGCGAGCAAAGCCTTGCTGACTTGAAACAAAGCTATAAAGATTTTTTAACAACGTTGACTACTATTCGTGTCCTAGGCCTGCGAAAAACTTAATCTTACAGCGTATGTCATAAAGATCCGAACCAGTAAGCGCAGGAGCTTTGGGCAAGATTTGGTGAGCGATGAGCGATAATATCTGGCATATTAGCGTGAAGAGCGAACCAAATATTGGCCAAAGAAACAAGCTTAATGGTTCGG
>DASPVU010000134.1:0-2296 GCA_035622215.1 Myxococcota bacterium
TGTTGGCGGGAGTTTTTTTGCCCTGGGTGTCAGGCGACGGCTTCTTAACCCAAACCGGCTTAATGGGTGGAGGAGATGTCCACATGTTTTTGGCATTTTACGCCATTTACCAAGTACACAAGGTGGCCCGATGTCAGGTCAGGGCTTTCAAAAAGATTGGCCAACTAGCTATGTTAGGGGGCCGCTTGCGACGAATTTCCCTCTCTTATGTTCTGGTCGGTTTAGCGTCGCTTTTGGCTTCGATCTTCGTATTGGTCTATTGCGGTTCGCAATTTAGTGCCGCCGATGGCATGATCACGGTAAGGTTTGGGTTCTATCTTACGGCGTTTTCCGGTCTATTGATATTCTTTTGTGGCCTTGAACGATTTAGACCCTAGCGCAAACGAAAAATTATTGGAGGTTTATCGGCATGGGCCAAGAGACTTGCCAGCCCCAAAATCACAGTTATAAAGCGGATAATATGATATTAAAAACTGTCACACTGCAAGAAGCCAACGGATTATTGCCACTGGTGCGGGAGCATTTCTTTCGCATACACGTCATGTTGGCACACCTGCAACATCTGCGTAGCAGGCTCCCGAACATTTCTCCTAAGCGTTTTGTCTTCGACGACAAAAATGAAATGATCGTTGTGATTAGAAAAAAAGGCCGCAGCAAGAAATTCAAGGCGACATCGAGAGAAATTCGCGAAATCGAACGCCTCATAGAAAAAGAGATCAACGACCTGATGCGTTTGGGGGCGGTCATTAAAGGGCTTGTACCACCCCATATCGACTTTCTTTCGATTAAAAATCAGGAGCCAATTTTTCTCTGTTGGCATGGTGGCGAGAGCGAGATTAAACACTGGCATCAGCTAGATGACGGTTCGCCATTTCGCCACATCATCGCCAAGGGCAGCCGCTTTGGTCCTCATGTGGTGCATTGATGATCAAAGGACTGCCACGGATTTCGAAAAAAGGTTTTGATCTAAGAGATGGCTTTGGCCAAGTCTTGCTTTTGCATGGCTATACCGGAACACCCTACGACGTGAGGATGGTGGGTGATTTTCTCCATCGCCATGGCTTTCGCGTCGTGGCTCCGCGGCTTTTGGGTCACGGCACGAAACCTTCTGATCTTTATCAAGTGAAGGCAGAAGACTGGATCAAACAAGTACAAGATGTGTTTGACGACTTCGATCCCCATCGTCCCATCATTGTTGGTGGCCTTTCCATGGGCGCTCTTTTATCCATATTGCTTGCAGCCGATAACTCGAATATCCGGGCTTTGTTAATGTTTTCTCCCGCGCTCAGTTTGGGCTGGCTCGCGGATGCGATCATAATGGCCGCGAGATTTGGTTTGTTGAGCGCGAAGAGCTCTATTACTAAGCTTTCTGGTGGCAGCGACATCATGGATCCCAAGGCTAAAGCGAAGTCGCCCTGCTATAAGGAAATGCCGGTGGCCGGCCTTGTGCAATTTGATAAACTTCGCGCCCTAGCCTTGGAGCGTTTGCCTCAAGTTACCTGTCCCTTGTTCATGGCTTTTGCCAAAAATGACGGCGCGATCGATGCGCTTGGTTCTCACCGCGTTGCCGTGGCCAAGACCAGCCAGCCGATTTTTTCCAAGTTTTATCCCCATTCGAAACATGTGTTAACGTTAGATTACGACCGGGATGAGCTCTTAAAGGATCTATGGCATTTTTTGCAAGGCTTGAGATAAAACTATGGTATTAATCGCGCCATCTATTCTTTCCGCCAATTTTTTGCACCTAGAACAGGAAATCAAAGCAATCGTTGAGGCTGGTGCTGATTTTATTCATATTGATGTAATGGACGGCCATTTTGTGCCCAACCTTACTATGGGTCCGGTGATCATAGAGGCCATCAAGCGCGTGACCTCGGTTCCACTCGATGTGCATCTCATGATCAATAACCCCTCCTGTTATTTGGAAAGCTATGTTGAGAGCGGTGCGGATCTGTTGACCATCCACGTGGAGAGCTCGATTCATCTTGAGCGCGATCTAGCGCTAATCCGGTCGCGTGGGGCGAAAGCCGGTGTCGCTTTAAATCCCAGCACTCACGAAAGAGTGCTAGATTACGTTATTAACGAAGTGGATTTGGTCCTGGTGATGTCGGTCAACCCGGGTTTTTCGGGCCAAACTTTTCTGCCTTCGGCCGTGAAAAAAATCGCCCAGATAAAAGGTATGCTCAAGGCGGCTCACAATACCAAATGCATTATCTCAGTGGATGGCGGTATCAACGAAGGCACCGCGGCGTCATGCGTAAAAGCAGGGGCCACCTGCCTGGTTTCTGGCTCCTAT
>DASPVU010000135.1:0-8960 GCA_035622215.1 Myxococcota bacterium
GTAATATTTCCATGGAAAGGTTGGTTGTTCTCAATCATTATACCGACATGCGCGATATTCCTTTTCAAAGCGCCGAGGAAGAAGGCGGCGGTTGCTCTATTATCTACAGCCCAAGCAAAAACGGCCCCATCTTAGGCCAAACCTGGGATATACATGGCAGTGCCAAGCCCTACGCCATCATGATGCGGGTCAATGACGTGGTGGTCTTCTCTATTACCGGCTGTTTGGGCATGACGGGCATCAACCATAGAGGCGTCGCCATTGCCATCAACAATTTGGCAAGCATCGACGCTAAAATCGGTGTTTTATGGCCCGCATTGATCAGAAAGGCGCTGTCGCAGGAAAGTGCCATGGCGGCAAAAACTGAGATCATGGCGGCTCCGCTTGGCTCTGGGCGACATTTTGCGGTGGCTGACGAACAGCATTTCTTTAGCATTGAAACCAGTGGCACGAAAAAGAAAGTGGTTTCTGACAGAGCGAGCGATGTTTATTTTCATACCAACCACTGTCTCGATGAAGAAATGCGAAAGACCCATATCATTCTTAAGGACTCCACTACATTTTGGCGCTATGAGCAGCTCGATAACGTTGTTCGACATCTCGATTTAAGTGATGCCGAGAAAGTATTTTTGGCCTTGGCCAAGGTATCGATCCCCGTGGATCAAAGCGAGCCGCATAAAACCGCCACCTGCGGCACCTTCGTGATGGATATCGAGAAACGCGGCGTGGTGGCATGCCTAGGCATTGCCGAGGCTGAACTATTAAACTGGGCGGAAACCAAGGTGCGCGTATGAACAATCTCAATGAACAAGCCAAACTTTACGGGCAATCCGTCATGATTCCGTGGTCGAAGCAAGGCGCGATGGAAGCCATGATGGTCAAAGAGGCTAGCGGAGTCTATTTGACGCTGGCCAATGGCAAAAAGCTGCTCGACATGAAGTCCCAGGCTTTTTACGCCAATTTGGGCCACAATCACCAGGGCATGATTGCTGCGATGGTACAAGCAGCAGGAGCAGGCTCCATCGTCGGTTCGGATAGCTATTGCGAAGATCGCTTGGGTCTCGCTCTCGATCTGAAGCGCATCGCGCCGACCAGCTCTTCTGTCAAGCTGACCAAGGCCTTCTACACTTTGGGTGGAGCAGAGGCCAATGAAAACGCCATAAAAATTGCCCGTATGTTTACTAAGCGGCACAAGATTATTACCCGTTACCGTTCCTATCATGGGGCAACCATAGCCACGATGAATTTCAGCGGCGATTATCGCCGTATCCCGATAGATAACGCCATTACTGGTGTGGTGCGTTTTCCTGATCCCCACCCGCGAAACAGCGGCCAAACCATTGATACGGTGCGCTTGCTTGAAGAAATTATTGAAGTGGAAGGTGCTGAGACCATAGCCGCCATCATGCTTGAAGGCATTACCGGTGCCAACGGCGTCTTTATACCACCGAAGGATTATTGGCCGCGTATCCGTAAAATCTGCGATGAGACAGGCATAGTCTTGATCGCCGACGAGGTGCTCTCGGGATTTTTCAGAACCGGCGCTTGGTTTGGTGTATCGCATTTTGACGTGGTGCCCGATATTATTACCATGTCTAAGGGCCTCACTGCAGGCTACGCTCCGCTCGGCGCCCTGCTTATTCGGCAAGAAATCGCCGATCATTTTGAAAGCGAAACTTTGTGGTGCGGCTTGACCCAATATGGCCATCCCCTTTCCTGTGCCGCAGCAAGGGCCGCCATCGGCTTTTATGAAAGCGACCACATCAAGGAAAACGTAGCGGCCCGAGGCCAAGAACTGGGACAAATGCTTGATGCACTTTCTCGTGACCACAAGATGGTTCAAGAAACCAGATCCCTTGGCCTATTGGCGGCTATTGACCTTAAAAAGGGTGAGCACGATGAGCAACCATTGGTGCACTATCGCGCTACCGGCAAAGATCTTGAACCAACGATCATTTTGCAGAAGCTCTTGAGGGAAGCGGGCATCTCTACGGTGGTACGCTACTCAACTATTTTATTGTCACCACCACTGATCATTTCGTCGTCAGAACTGAAAGATGGCATGCTGGCCATCGATCGGGCGCTTAAGGAGCTTCTGGAGCATTGCCGTTCTCATTGATCCTTCATTGCGGATCTTGTCGAGTGCATTGGCTGGTCGAATCAGTCGCCAGCCATTGCATGTTCTATCGCAAGATCTCCATTATTTTTGATCTGAATGCGATAGAGTTTGTAGAGAGGTTCGTTGAGTCTCGAAATCTTGTTGTGCGCCTGATGTGGATAAGGGAAAATTATCACATCGCTATTTTTGGCTTCTAGGTTTAGTCTGTCTATCAGATTTGTAATATTCTCCGGTGTTGTCCCGAGCCTGACAAAAATGAAATAGGAACCAGTTTCGACGGTTACTTTTAATACGCTGGTAGGACGAGATTCAAACACCGAGAGTTCAGTGCATGGAAGCGTCTGTCCGAAATTAAAAAAAATCTTTGACCGCTTGGTTTTTGAATGGCCACCACCGGCATCGACGATGGCCGGAGCGAGCATTAAACACATTGCCAAGAGCCAGCGCATAATCACCTCGTTATCCTAACATAATGTAACGCGCGAACGAACTGCGAATAATCCCGCCCATAAAAATCCAAAATTAGATAGCCGCCGATATTCGGTTGTAACCGCTTGCGCATCTGTGTCGCTCCGTGCCCCAGCCTTCGCCGGGGCGCGGGGTCCAGCGTTGAGCCAATTTTTTGGATACCGCGGTTAAACCGCGGTACGACACAAAGGATACATATGAAATTCCTGCGATTCAGTTTGCTATTAGCTATTGCTGCTATGTGGTCACTAACATCGATGGCGTCGTTGGCAAAATTTGCGGCCTCCCAAGGTTATACCGCCGAGAGCGAGTTTACTCATGACGTGATCGACCAATTGCTGATAGAGTGGCAAGATCAGCACGCGGGCATCAAGAAAGAAGAGTTCAACCATTTTGGGGAGAAACTGGTGTTTTATTCCTATGCCGCCGACGATAGCCTAAATTTCTCGCTGTACGCCAAGAACAGAAAACAAATGACCAAAATCGAGCTCGGAATTCGGGAAAGAGCGGGGACGATAAAGTTAACCAAATATATTAGAGAGAAGAAGTACCAAGGTGAGTGGATGTCGACGAGCCGAATGGAAAGACTCGATGAACACATCGTGATTAGAAACCATGTCTACGATATTATACAGGCCTACCTAATCAAGCATATTAAGTAGGGGATCGATAACTGTCATCCTCGGGCGTAACCCCTTGTCATCCTCGGGCTTGACCCGGGTATCCACGAAATGGCGTCTAGCTGGGATCCTCGGGTCAAGCCCTCATGATTCATCACATCTTTTTCTTGACTTTCCTCTGAAGGTAGCTTTGATCTCCCTCCCCCGCCCGCTACGCGCGCAGGAGAGGGAGATTTAAACAAAAGTCAAGAAAAAGATGTGATAGATCATGAGGGTCAAGCCCGAGGATGACAATGGATTAGGCGCGAGGAGGATGACAGAGGTTTTGCCCGAAGACGACCTCGCGGTTGCTCTTTATAATCAGATCTCTGAAGCACTCGGGGACGCGATAGGGGATAATGCCCTGCTGTTGGCCTTCATGAAATAGTGCGCGATAGCAGGCGCGGGCTTTTTCGGCTTGGTTGGCATCGTGTCCGTTAAACAAGATGGGCAAGACGCTATCAAAGCATCGGTCGGACAGGCTGGTGAAAGTGATGGCCGGCTCAAAGCCGAATCGCGTCGTAATATTGGTGGCGAAATCGAGATACAGCTCAACGCATTCTTGGGTCGCAGGTATGAGCGGTGCGTACCACAAGATTCCTGCACCGTCTTTCTCTGGTGAAAACGGGTCGTCGGGCCCTGGCAATTTTGGTGCACGAAAATAAGTCAGTGGCAAAGCCCGATGGTTGGGCGTGCCCGTCACCAGGTCAAGAAATAGGCGCTCTCGAGCAGCAGCCGGTTCTTGGTTATCGATGCGACAGTAGAGACGACGGACGGATGTTTTCAGCGCATTTTCCACGAGTTGCTGTACGCTTCGAAGTAATATGTCGTCGGTATAGGCGGCAAAGAATCCCTGCCAGTGAGGAATGCCATTCGCCAAAAAAAACTCCTGGGCGCGAAGACTTTTTTCCAGCGGAGTTTCAGATCTTAGCTCTGGCGCTTGGTCCAATATGGCGAGCAGGCGATGATGGTTGGTAATTTTTATCGGACCGAGCAGGCCACCCATGACATGAAGAATATTTACTATTGGATTGATGAGTGTTGCCGGTGCTCGATCGGTTTCAAAGAAGACAGCCATTATTCCCGAAGTGCGCCGCTTAAGAGCCACGTTCATCGATATGCAGATGCCATGGTGACTTTGTGAAAAAATGCCGTCGACATAGGGCCCAACTCCCCATTTATAGATGCGCCCAATCCGATGTCCGCCTAGAGCCAAAAGTGGTGAACGATAGTAATTACCGTCGGGTAAGATAGCTTCCAGCGACATACACGAAGCGAAACTATCGAAATACTGAGTCACACCATACCCGCGCTCGAGAATATTGCCCATGATGCTGCATGTGGGACCGGCGCCGGTGGTTGGGACAATAAATGGCAAATTGTTGTTGTCGATAAATGTCTTGAGATCTTGCTGTGTGACGCCGGGTTCGATAGTGACGACGCCGAGCTCACGATCGAAATCGATAATGCGGTTCATGCGTGAAAGGTTTAGCGTCCAGCAGTCTTTGTCCTTAGGAAAAAAAGTGTGGTAGCCCCAGTTTCTGCCTGTGCTTACGGCGCGCACTTTGACCCCAAGGCGACGTGTGGTTTTTACGATGCGGATAATCTCGTCGACATTATTGGGAAAACAGGTGAGAGCTTCCGCGTCAATATTTTCAGGGCCAAGGATGTCTGTTAGTTCTCTTAGGGCCATAAGCTTAAAACCGTTGGTCTATCGTAAAAAATCCTTCATGTCGTCGACAGCGGCAAAAAATCTATCGATCTCCTCACGTGTGTTATAGACATAAAGCGAAGCGCGAATCGCTCCGGGCAAATTGAACGAGTGATAAAGCGGCTGACAACACTGCACACCGACACTCAAGGCAATCTGATACGTATCGGAAAATACTCTACCTAGTTGGTTAAGATCGATGCGACCGTGGGTCGGAACGAAGGTAAAGATCGGCACATGTTGTTCGTTGATAGGAAACGCGCTGGTTACATATGGCGACCCGAGAAACCTATTCTTAAAATAGCTTTCCAAATCCTTTAGATGTCGCTCGATAGTATCGAAGCCATGCAAGAGAAAATATTCGATAGTCTTACCAAAGGCGATGACTCCTTCGATATTTGGTGTGCCTGCCTCGAAGCCATGTGGTGGGCCTTTGAAGTTTATTTTGGATGCTTCGATGTGGTTTACCATGCCGCCGCCCAAGCGCATGGGAGACAGCTTGTGCAATAAATCTCTCTTGCCGTAGAGAACTCCCACTCCGGTGGGACCAAGCATTTTATGCGCTGAAAACGCCAAGAAGTCACAGCCGAGCGCTCCCACGTCTACGGGAAAATGTCCGATCGCTTGCGCGGCATCGATGAGAGTCAAGACACCCTTGGACTCGGCAAGCGAAATAGCCTCTTTCACCGGCTGAATGTTGCCCGTAGTGTTTGAAACATAGGACAAGGCTAAGATCTTAGTCTTTTTAGTGAAAGCGCGTTCAAGCTGGTTTAAGTCGATGATGCCTTGGTCATTAAGTTCGAGCGCGATGACTGACGCTTTTTGTGCCCAGGGAAGATAATTGGAGTGATGTTCTGCGATGGAACAGATGACCTGATCCTCTTTCGTGAGTTGCAAAAGATCGGCTGCGAGATTGATGGCGTCGGTGCAGTTATGCGTAAAAATTATTTCATTTTTATCCGCTCGAATAAAAGAAGCGAGCAGCTCGCGGGCGTCTTCAAAACGAATGGTAGCCTCCTCGGCATGCCGATGGACGCTGCGGTGAATATTGGAGGCGCCTTGGGTCAAGCAATTAGCCATGGAAGTAATGACCGAGAGTGGCTTCTGTGTAGTAGACGCATTGTCAAAATAGACGAGCTCGGGAAATTGTGTAAAAACGGGGAAGTCCTTTTTACAGTTCATCGCTAGCCCTTTTTGATAACGGCAAATTTGCCACTGATTTCTGGACTAATGGATTTCTCTGAAGAGAAGCGCAATGCCGTGTTTTCTCGTAGAAGTGGTATGAGCACCTCCCTTAGGAGTGCTTCTTCTTGCTGGCTCAATGGTGCAGAGTTTTTGCTTACATATTTAAATTGACATAGTTCCTCTCCTAAAAAGCGTAGCTGGTATAGCGAGATGGGCAGCGCTAATGGGCTGAGTGCCAACTCTATATCTCCGACGGTGATTAGCGAATTGTTGCGGCCCTTGGCGGTATCGAACAAGCGGCCGCATAGTTGCTTGACTCGGAGCGGCTGGCCGTTTCGCTCTCTTGTGGGCTTTGCTTCTTCCTCGCTCAGTCGGCAAAGATCCTTGATACGGTAATTGACGAGAGGCATAAAGCGGTTTTTCCACGACGTAATCTTGATGCTATAGATATCTCGTTCAACGTGCTCACAGTCGATGAAACAGCGATCCTGAACATGAAAATACCCGCCCGAGGGCGTGCTAAACAAGTTGTAGCCCGTTTCTGTTGAACCATAAAATTCGATGGTAGGAACATAGGGGAAATGCTCATCGCACATCGCCTTGGCGAACCTGGTGACGTATTCATAGGTATAAATAATAATATCGGGGCGATGAATCGTGGTTCTTAGGCCAAACTGGCCTTTAAGCTTGCAAAACAAAGCAAAATAAACAGGGTCGACATCGAAAATATGTGGCTTCCAGTGATTGATTTCATCCACCATGCGTTCGATATCTTCTTGCTGCCAGGAATTGGGATCGGGTGAGATGTTGAGATAGAGGGTTTGCCCCATGATGCGTTCTTCTAAACTCGGCAATTTGGCAAAACAAACGGTGTTGGAGCAAATGGCCGTAGTAAGCACCATTTTGCGGTGGCTATCGGTATTGAGTTTGGCAAGCCTTTCATCGAAGGCATAAGTGCTCCGATTTTCGAAAGCCCACCACTTAGGCTTTCTAACGATTTGCATGCGTTCGGAAGTAGTGCCAGAAGACGCGTTATATTCTACTTCACCATTCTTAACCGCGGCTCTCAGGCTTTCAGTCATCCAGTTATTGGGAAAATTCCGAGCGACATCAGATTTTTCGATGGGTGGATAAGCATGATAGTTGCTTGCCAGATCAAAGGCTTCGATGCTGGGCCCATATAGTTCACGGTAGAGGGGAATTTGTTTGACGATTTGGCTTATCTCGCAAGGCATAAGACACCTCGGCCCGCTCCATGAAGGCTTGCAGGATGTTATCGTATAGTTTTAAATTCTGTCGCGTCTGTTCGACGTGGCCGTGAAGGCCGACGATAAAATGATGTTGGTCGATCATCTCAATGATTTCGATCACTCCGTCCTCTGACCAAGCTACTTTACGTAAATTGCGGCCCAGCTGATCGACGGCTTGATGATGCAGCGAGGACATGGCGTAGCTTGTGGTTTTCATCAGGGTAAAAACCACGGACTTTGGGTCGATTTCGATCATGTGATGATGAATCCATCCGTCATGGCCGCGCTCGTGTTGAATGGTTCGTGGCTCGGGCAACTCCTGATGCAAAGTGCCACCTTCTGCCACATTGATAAGTTGTAAGCCCCGGCAAATGCCGAAAACCGGCATCTGCCTTTCCTTGCAGGCATGGTAGAGGGCCACTTCAAATCGGTCTCTGACGATGGAGGGCTGGTAGTCTAGGGGGCGTAAATAGGGCTTGCCATAGCCTTGAAGGTCGGCCTCGTATTGGACTTTTAGCGTCTCGTTGAAGATGCTGGGATGGATGTCTTGTCCGCCGATCAAGATGAGGCCGTTTAAGACTGAAGCCAACCGCTCGATTTGGGGGAGGGGCGTGCGATAAGACAAGAGTATAGGTATGGCAGAAAAACTGGTGACCAATTCGACATAGGCTTGGTTGATGAGGGTTACTGCTCGCGCGCAGGAGCCATGCGTTGACAGCGTGGTTTCCGTAGTGGTGATGCCGATAAGTGGCCTATTCATAGCGATACTTCTCCACAAAGAAGCTGCACGAGTTTTTTTAGCTTAAAGTCGTCTGATGCGAGATCGTAGGCATCGCTAGTTGCGGGTCTGATACCCATGACTGCATTGGCCGCTTGCACGAATATCCCAAGCATGGGGTTCACTTCCAATACATAGTATAAATTATCTTCCGTTGATTTCACCATATCAACAATAGTGGCCAAAAGCCCAGTGGCCGATGCCGCTTTTTGGGCAAGCTCGATTTGCGTTTGGCATTGCGGATTCGCCAAGAAGAGACCTTCGGAGGAGCTTTCTGCGGCCGACATATTGGTCTTAAAGGCGTGTCTCAGGCCGCGGCTATAGCTGCCCACATATTCGTGGTTGATTATCTCTACACGATAGTCTCGTTCGGCAAACGGTATGAACCGCTCGACATAATAATCGACGAAAAAACTACCGGTGGCCTGGATAAAATCTATGAGCGCTTGAGGGTCGTCGAATTTGAGAATGCCTTTGCCACCGTAGGAAAAACGGGGCTTAACCACTAAAGCCCCCCATTCCGCGATAAGGCGCTTGATAACCGCGGGTTTTGTAACTTGGGAAATTAGGGCGGATGGCGGTACGGTAACGCCCGCCTGGCGCATAAGCAAATTGGCCATGAACTTGTCACTGGCCAACACAAACGACGCATAGGAATTAATGAGCTTGACTCCAGACTTTCCTAAGGCCTCGAGAATATGCAACTGATACGGTGACTGCTCGTCGGCATTCATGTGGTAGAGCGCGTGAAGATCAGAGAGATTAAACCCAGATTCGGCGAGAACGCAGC
>DASPVU010000136.1:0-10039 GCA_035622215.1 Myxococcota bacterium
GGCGATGTTTCCAACGACACCGTCAATTTCCTCGGAGAACTCTTAACAAAATCAAACGAAGTTACGATGCCTAATGGCCGGTAAAGTTTAGAGTTTTCTAGGTGGCTGAGCGACTGTTTTATAAGTTCTTCTTCGGCCGCGAAGCAGGTTAGAGAAAATAATACCGCAAGTGCCAGAAATAATAGACGATTAATAGCCATTGTTATGTCCCGCGTTAATACTAAATATTAATCTTTGTATTTTTAATAATATTCCAACGCAAATACACGTTAAAACGCACCGATAGACAGATCAGCACAACTAGGCTAGTCAACATTATTTTGTTACATAAAAAGCAAGGAGAACCATTATGAAAAAATTCAGTCTAATCGCTGTCTATATAACTATTTGGGCAATATATTCCGGCGGCGTCCATAGCACGATCGAACAAGATGCTAGGGAATGCGCCAAATCCACAAGGGAGGCGTGCGCCGCTTGTTGCCAAAGAATATATTATGGCAATAATGCAAATGAATTGGATTGCCGTAAGACTTGTTGTAAAAATAAGAAAGAAACTAAAAAATATTATAAGACGCCAGTACTTAAGCTAGAAGAAAACGACGATAATTGCAGAAAAGATACATTCAGAAAGAAGGCCTTTCGATAAAAAAGGCCCTCTCCCTTGATCCCTCTCCCGCATAGCGGGCTTTGTTGCATGGCTCACTTCGGTCGTCATGGCGAGCCCTGAAAAGGGCGTGGCCATCCAGTAGTAGCTTAGCCGCCAATTACTGGATGGCCGCGTCGCCTACGGCTCCTCGCCATGACGATGGGAGTGAGCCGTACGAGGGGAGGAATTCGAAGGTTTTATTGGCAATCGAGGAGCGCGGCGCTCTTGGTGGCGGTTTCGTCGGGGTGTTGGTTGTTTTGATCAACCACCATTAGCGACACAAGCTCCCAGGCTAGCTTGTCGCCAGTGGCGCTGTTATCGTTAGTGTCGCACATGGTTTTCCAATCTTTGGCACCAAGAGCAGACTTGAGGGCTTGCGCAAGGGCTTGCACCTGAGGTTGTTTGAGCGCGCCATTCAAAGCGGCATGACCAGCTTGCGCGATCGCATTAGCATTTGCGTGTGTAATCAAGCCTTGCATAGCAGCTAGGTCTCCACCATGAAGTGCTATTTCGATGATTTGGCTCGCGTGTTTCCATCGCTCGCCACTATTAGGGTTATGCGTCAGCATGGCGGATTGCAGGATACTTTGCGCGGTAAAGTGCAACACACCGAACAGCAAAGTATGCGTGGCGTTATCATCACCGAACATATGGTAACCGTCCATTAGAGCTTCTTTGGGCAAAAAGCCGCCGGCGATAATGCTCACAATGCCTTCGTTGATATCGCCGATGCGCTTAGCGTCCCAGGCATTTTCCGCCAAACTGTTTCGCAGCGTAAACTGGGCGTTTACATCTTTGTTTCTCCTTGCGTATTCCGCCGCATAAAATGCGCCGATTTTTTGCCCCGCAACAGTTTTATCGCGATAGGTATAGGCCCAACCACTCAAGCCCGGTTTTGGAACGTCACCCTTATTATCATTGCGGACGAGGGTGTGGTGCGTCCCGTTAAATACCTTGGTCATGTCTTCGGCGACACCCTTAGCCAAAACGGCGTCAAGACAGATAACCAAGTCACGACGGTCGTCGATGGCCTCAGAGACATGGCCATAGGTGCCAGCATTAATCAATTTCGTGATCATGTTCTGTCGTTCGCCCACGTCTTCACCGGGAATTTTACGGGCGAAATGAGCCAAAATCCTGAGAGGGTTTCTTCCAGCGCTATCTTGCTTAATCAATAGAACTGCAGGAGCGTTAGCATCATGTTGAGCTAATTTAGCCAAGAAGTCTTTTAGCAGGCCATTGGTCTCCGCCGTTGCCTTGGCCGAGGCGAGGCAATGGACAAAGGTTGCTCCATTATCGTTTACTTGGCTAAGAGCATGCGCATCCGCGGCAGATTTGACCTTGCTAGTGTAGAGCCATTGGAGGAGTTTTGTTGGCTGGCCTTCTTTGGCGGTAGCTAACCTATGGGCTTCACCATAGATCATGACAGCTGACACTTCGGTATCCAGCGCAAGCGCGTAGTGAACCTCGGCACGTGACAGCTTGGTAAAGTTGTCCATTGCGGTAACCAGCGTCTCGTTATTGACATCGTGCTGCATGACCGTCACGTGGTTCATGTAATCGGCCGCCAAAATCGCCTTCATTTTGGTGGAGATCTGATGGAGGTCGTCAAGGCTAAACTTGCGGCCGGCAACGTCGTTTTCTATTTGCTCGGCTATCATGTTGGCAATGACGAAGAGGAAGGAGCCCTGATGCTCGCCAAGCGTATACAGATCGGTATTAAATCCTGCTCGTATCCCCCATTCATCAGCTTGATCGATCAATAGATTGATGCCATCTGGGCCTTGACCGAAGACCGCTTTCAGCATTCCGCTGCCCATATGCGCCTTTCGCGCCGGGCTTGCCGAAGAGAAGGCCGCTTTAAACAGAGGTCGACGAGCGGCCAGGTCTTGACCGATCCAAGTCAAAAGATTGGGCATCAATGTCGGGTGTACGCCCTGGCAGAAGGTTTGCATAACCGCCACATCGTTCAAGGCAATCAATGAGTTCTGAAGGATATCAAGATCGGCCGCGCTCCTCACTAGTCCAACCGCATCAGCACCGCCTACCTTGACCAGGTTCACGATCATGGCTCGGCGCTTGGCCGCATCTTCTCCAGCAATGTTTCGCGTGTTGTCGATCAGTCGCAGCAGTGCTTCGCCTCCTGCCGTATTGGCCTTCATGGAACGTCTCGCCGCCCGGCCGGCATTTGGATGCAATGCTTCGATCTTGGCCAAAATGTCAGTGAGCATGGTGTTAGTGGCATCGGTTACTTCAAGAGCCGCCAAGGCTTCGATAAAGCGGAAAGGCTCATTCTTCAGCTGGCTTAGCGCGTAGCCCTTGCCATCAGTATCAATGCTTGCGCCATAAAGCCACTCGAGGATTCTGGTATCCGTCTTCGGCCCGCGAGAAGCTACATGGACGGCCTCTCGGTAGACATCTTCTTCGGTGAGTATGGCTGGATCGGTGAGTTGCAAGACGTATTTAACGCGCTCATCCGTAAGATCATAGGCGAGGCCCTTGAATAATGTTTCATTGTTTCCGGCCGCATCAGTGAAGATCTCCTCGGTCACGTGGTTGACATAGCCAGCTTGTAGCGCCGCTTTGACTTCTCCCGAGACTTTGTGCATGAGCTCAAGGTTGAAGCCTTTCTTGCTATTTCTCACGTATTCGTCAAGCATGCCCATGGACAAGACATAATGGAATTTACCCTTATATGCTCCTCCGTTTCCGTATGGTGCCTCAAACTGATAGGTTTCGGTGGCAAAGCCATCTTTGATGCCCCAATCGGCAGCTTCAGTTACCAATTGATTTATGCTGTCGGCTCCTTCGCTAAATACTTTGCTCAACAAAGCGTTGTGGAAGAGTGTTGCGCGCGCTGGATCAAACGTGGCGCAGGCGGTTCTAAATGCAGCCTTCGAGATATCCGGGTTTTGTGCACAGAATCGGCCCACCCGACCAGCAACAGCGTCATTGGCACCGGTGAAGGCTTTGAGCAAGTCTTCGGCTGCACCGTGCGTCTTAACCGCTTCTAAAAGAATTTTCATGTCGATAGGGTCGTCGATCTTCGTTATGTCCGCCGCCACGGCCTTGTTGACCATGAGGGCAGTAATTTGATAGTGATGGCTGCCTTGAGTGCGAAGATCTCGGGCGGAATTACAAAGGATCTTGAGAGCCGATGCACCCGCACCATCATCAGCAACTAGCGCCGCTGGGTTGGTTACTTTTTGCGAGAGCACTTCAAAAATTCTAAGAAGCCGTTCATCGGTTTGCAAATAGCTGAGCACGTGGATCAGCTTATCATTCTCGACCAGGACGCCTGTATACGCGCTCGCGCCACCATTGGCCGGCATTATGATATCAGCAGCTTGCACTGTGTAGGCAGCAAGCGCATCTAGGCTTGCGGTGTTGGGATCAGTAGCAAAACCGTTGATCATTTCTTCGAGTAGTTGGGAGGCCACTTGACCTGAGGGGGCCGGCTGGTTGGCGATTCGCTTCACTTCGTTAAGAATGTCATTACTGTCGACGGGGAGACCAAGAGCAACTTTAGCTTCCGTTGGCACCACGCCTGCCGCAAGAAGTGCCGCCATGATGGTTTCGCCTGGAGCCGCACCGAAGGTATCCACGGTGGTGTGTTTCACGTAGTCGGCCTTAGTAATTTCTTGAAGCTTGGTTGCCACCACTTTGGTATCGATCACCGTCATCAAGGGATTGACCTGATCCATTTCTTCGGCGGCGCGCTTCGCCACGACGTAAAGGATGGGACCAACCAAGTCACCATTGTCTCCTTGGTTTCGTAGCTTATAGGTATCGGTGGCAAACGTGGCTGCTAGCCCCAGAGCATCGGCGTCGGCCACGAATTTGGCGAGCTCCTTAGCGCCACCTGCCACGGCCGGAGCCAAACAGGCATTGCGCATGGCGGCTTTGCGAGCATCATCGCCAGCGGCGTAGAATTTTACAAAGGTGATCTTCGCAAACTGGCGGTTTACCGAAGCCCAAGCTAGCCACGCATCGAAATTTGCCGGCGTTATTTCTTTGATCAAGGCGTCGGCAATGGTGGGCTCTAGGCTTGCTGCGGCAGTGAATACGCCGTTAAATTTGGCGGCTTCGAATTTGTTGTTGGCATCCACTAGATCATTGATGCGACTTGGGGTTTGGTGCAGCAAGATGGCCAGTCCTTCATGATTGTCCTCAGCCTTTTCCGAAGCCGCTCTGCCGTTTCTGCGCATGATATCAACTGCGTTCATGCCCAGCACCTTAGATTCAATCTGCAGCCGAGCGTCTGATTCGCTGAGATTTCTTAAGAAGTGAAAGAGCACCTCGTTGCTCTTTTTGCTGGCAACGCCGCTCGCCATCACTGTGGCAAAGCGCCTTCCATCGCTATCGCTCTTTTCTGCCAACTTTTTCCTTTGTGGCTCAGTGAGTCGATCATAGAGATCTTTGAGCTCTTCGATGGATTTCTTTCCTGAGGCAAAGCCCAGAGCCATATTGAAAGTCCCATCGACGGCATCGTTGTTATCGACCTGGACCTGTTCGGTTTTATGGCCTTGGTCGTGCTTCGGTTGCTTATCATCATTGGGACTTGGTCTATTAGTAGTATCGCAAGCACTACCAACTGTCATCGCTGCCACTAACGCCAACAATGACAATAGGCAATGCGGCCTACCCTGCCTCATCTTTTTCATGTGTTGCTTCCTATCGTGCGGTTACAGATCGCGTTCATCGATGATCGATGAAACTACTGAGTTCGCCGACAACTTATCAGCCAAAAATTTTTTGTAAATACCGTCGACAAAATTGAATTTCTGCTAATTTTTCGTGCAAAAATTTACATCGTTTATAGATGTGTCGTACCGGGCCCCGGCTTTCGCCGGGGCGCGGTATCCAGCTATAAACGAAGGCGAATATTCGCTGGACCTCGCGGTCAAGCCGCGGGGCGACACGGTGCGTAATTTGTCGGATCAGTGATGCCCGCATCGATGAAGCCCTTCCGTCGGTAAAAGCAGGAAGAACAAGATCCACAAGCTAAATTATCGCGGGGATCGTAGCAGCTGTGAGTGTGTTCGTAGGGCACGCCAAGTGCGCATCCCTTCTTGATAATTTCCGCCTTTGACAAATTCACGAGTGGTGCATGAATGCGAATATGATGGCCCAGCGTCGCGCTCTTCACGGCCAGATTCGCCATTTTCTCGAACGCATGGATATACGAGGGCCGACAATCGGGGTAGCCCGAATAGTCATGGATATTGGCGCCGAAAAATATGTCATCAGCCTTGCTCACCTCGGCATACGCTAACGCCAAGGACAGCAATATGGTATTTCTCGCTGGCACATAGGTATTAGGAATCTCGTTAACTCTACTCTCTACATGCGCTCCCACGGAAATGTCGTCGGTAAGTGACGATCCACCGAAGAGTCTCAAGTTCAGCTCGATGATTTTGTGTTCTTCTATCGACAATAGTGCGGCCACCTTTTTGGCGGATAGTGCCTCGATATGGTTTCTTTGTCCGTAGAGGATGGTTAGTGCATAAGCCCGATAACCCATGTCTTTGGCAATAGCTAATGTGGTAGTGGAATCGAGCCCACCCGACAGCAGAACCACTGCTGATTTCATGTCATCTCCTCGGTCTTCTGGTTTTAAGGGCCATCTCGGAAAGCGTAATGGCCACGACAGATACCAAGGCCGCAATTAGCAAAAAGACCAGGCATTCTCGTTCTCTGCCGGGCGTCTCCATACCAACCCAAATGGCCAGAGCCAAGGTACGCGTCGAGCCAAGTGAGTTACCTGCCAGAACAATCGTTGCGCCAAATTCCGAGAGCGCACGAATAAACACGAGGACCGTTGCCGAGATGATAGCTCCCTTACATTGAGGAAGCTCGATAAAAAGATAGATCTGCCAAGGCCGCGCTCCAAGCAGTTTTGCCACCTGCCTTTGCTCCGCATCGATTTCGCTTAGCGCCTGTCGTAGCGTTCTTACGCCTATGCCTAGCGAAACCAAAAAAGCCGCAAGCACCGCTCCTAAAAAATTGAAGGCCACCTCAATGCCCAAGCGATGAAGCAAAACGCCAAGCCATGCATCATGGCCAAAGATCAGCAATAAACCATAACCCAATGCCACCGGCGGCATCGCCATGGGCAAGTAAATCGCAATTTCCAAGGCCTTAAGTAGTTTTGAGCGCGAAAAAGCCAATATATTTGCCAGTAGCAGCGAACAGCACATCACCGCCGCCGTTGCGCACAACGCCACCTTCAAAGAAACCACCACCACTGGCCATACATACTCCAAAATAATTCCCCTTCAAAATTCCCCTCTCCCGCCTGCGGGAGAGGGATCAAGCGAGAGGGCCTTCTATTATCTAAAACCCCTCTTTACGAGCGCCCGCTTCATGCCCTCCGAAAACAGCAAGCGATCAAGTTTTGCAACACGATGCGAGGCCGCACCCTTACATGCAAGAAATAGATAATCCATTGATCGATGTAGCGACGGATCAATGCGCGCAACAACCACCGCGCCATCATGAATGGCGTCAGTGCGATAAAGTATGGCCCACGTGCCTAAGCCTCGCTTGAGCAAAAGACTGGCTTGCCGCGCACTATGAGCTTTGATCAGCTGGCCACTTAGTTTTTTATCGAGCCCCAAATGCTCGAGCGCTTCTTGGGTATAGCGACCTAATGGAACATAATCGGGATCGCTGATGACGATTTTTTCGCCTTTGTCGATGCGCTGCAAATGAGTCTTGGCATCCAACAAAGCTGGGATCGGATTCATACGAGCCAGCACCAGCGTATTTTTAGCAAATTGCTTGACGCCCCCTAAAACCTTGCCATGATTTAGTAGCTTTTTGTTCCATTCATCATCAGCCAAAATTATTCCATCACAGGGAGCGCCTTGTAAGACCTGCTTGGCAACGGCCGAGGAGCTTAGAAAGATCAGGTCTATTTTTTCCTCTTTGGCGAAAAGAGCTTTAATGTCCTCAGCAAGAGGCGTGAGACTGGACGCGAGATAGAGCTTGATCGGGTCCCGCTCACCCTTTTCTGAACAACTTATCAATAAAATAACAACAGCTATAACCGACTTTCGTGTCGTACCGCGGTTTAACCGCGGTATCCACGCAATTAGCTGGACGCTGGACCACGCGGTGAAGCCGCGGGGCGACACGGTCGCCCGATTAGCGAGCTTATTTTTTCTGCATGCCCACCACATAGAATTCCTTACTCGGCGCCCGCACGCTTTTCGGCCGCATTTGCTTTACCGTAGTGAAGAGTTGCTTCATACGCTGAACGAGCTCCGATGCTTCTTTGCTAGCAAATACCTTGATCACCACGTGTCCACCGGTTTTTAAAAATTCCTCCGCAAGATCGAGAGCGCGATGAGCCAAGTCAAGGCTACGGATCTGATCCACATGCTTGATGCCCGAAGTTTTCGGCGCCATATCGCTCAAAATGACATCGAATTTGGTGAAATTGGGAACGAGGTCCGTCATCAAAGCGTCGAGCTTTTCTCGGCTCAAAGCAAAGCAATCATCCACCACAGTCTTGATCTTTGGATGGATTTTCTCTTTCACAGGCGACAAATCTACACCCAGGGCCGCGCCGTTTTTGCCGAGTTTTTTGCCCAGATATTGCAGCCAAGATCCTGGCGCACAGCCTAGGTCTAGGACCACGAAGTCTTCTTTGATCAGTTTGAGGCTTTGATCGATTTCTTCGAGCTTAAAAACCGAACGGGCTTTAAAGCCCAAAATCTTTGCCTTTTCAAAGTAATGGTCTTTGGGATTATAACGCGTCATCACACGGTGCTATCAGTCCATAGCCAAAACCGCCACTGTGTTCCATGTATTGATCTCCCTCTCCCGCGGGCGGGAGAGGGATCAAGGGAGAGGGCGTATGAAGAAACCCCCAAGCGAAATCGCTTTCTTTTGCCAAAATTGTGGTCATAGCGAAAAAAAATGGCATGGCCGCTGCCCGGCATGCACTACTTGGAACAGCATGGTGGAGGAGAAATTTAGCCGCTCAAAGCCCGCTTCCCATCAGGGCGAAGACCGGCCGGAAGCTATCACTAAGATCAAAAATAGCGCCATCAACCGCTTGCCCATAGGGATTGAAGAGCTCGATCGGGTACTCGGAGGAGGCTTGGTGCCCGGCGGCATCACCCTGATCGGTGGCGAGCCCGGTTGTGGCAAAAGCACGATCCTACAAATGGCTGCCGGAGCGCTCGCAAAGCGCGGCAAGAAGGTGCTCTACGTTTCAGGCGAAGAGTCAAAAGAACAAATCCGCCTGGCAGCGCAGCGGCTCGGTTCATTATCCGACCTCTACTATTTGCTCTCAGAAACCGACATCAACCGCAGCCTACAACAAGCCACGGAGTTCGCACCCGATTTTCTGGTGGTGGATTCGGTGCAAACTGTCGCAAGTCCCGATCTTGAATCTGCCGCCGGCAGCGTTGCGCAAATCAGGGAAGTCTGTGGCAAAATTGTGCAGTTTTCCAAAAGCGAGAACGTCCCCACCTTTTTGGTGGGCCACGTAACTAAAGATGGCAACATAGCCGGGCCCAGGCTTCTTGAGCACATGGTGGACACTGTGCTTTATTTTGAGCAATCTCGTAGCGATCAATATCGCCTGCTTCGAGCTCACAAGAATCGTTTTGGCTCGACCAATGAGATTGGCCTGTTTGAGATGAGCCAAAAAGGACTTGTGGGAATCGAAAACCCCTCGGCATTTTTTTTGGCAGAGCGGCCACAAGACAAACCCGGCTCATCGGTTTTCTGCGCTATCGAAGGGACACGACCGCTTTTGGTGGAGATACAAGCATTGGCGGTAGAGACCCTGTTTGGCAATCCCAGGCGCACCTGCGTGGGCATCGATAGCAACCGCTGCTCGGTCATTGCAGCCGTTTTAGAAAAGCATTCCCGCTTGCAGCTTTCGCGCATGGATCTTTTTATCAGCGTGGCAGGGGGGATAGATATCAAGGAGCCGGCGCTCGATCTGGCCCTTGCTTTGGCCGTTGCCTCTAGCGTGAAAAATGTGGCTTTACCCTTCGATATGGTGTGCTTTGGCGAACTGGGCCTTTCAGGGGAAATCCGCAGCGTGACCCGCATCAACGATCGCCTCAAGGAGGCCTCCCGCCTAGGCTTTAATAAAGGCCTCGTCCCGCATGTCTCAGTGAAACAACTCTCCGATAATTTCGGCTTAAGACTCAAGGGTGCTGCAACAATTGAAGAGGCCATAAAATTGTTAATTACATGAAAACTTGCCGTGGGCCTTGGCTTTTAGATATTCTGGCTAAGGAGTATTAGTCTAACCTACGGAGAAACCATGCATTCTAAAGAAGGATGTTCCTGTTGTAGAAAACACCTAGCCGGCCTGATTTCAGGCATACTTTTTGCGATCATCGCCATCATCCAGATACTTAAGAT
>DASPVU010000137.1:0-5130 GCA_035622215.1 Myxococcota bacterium
TGCTGAGATTTTCCAGCGCCTTAAGCGCTTCTGCAATTGCGGGTGATTTCATTGATCCTGGAGGAGCTACTAAAAATCCCCAGAGATTTGGATACACCAACCAAGGATCATGGATGAGTGGCCTGATAGCTGCTTTTCGCCCAATCACCGATCCTGCGGCAATGACAAGAGGACCACAGACAAATTCCAAAGGAACCTGCATGCGCTGAGTAATATCAGAGGCCCATGGAATTAACGTCTTTGGTAGATGCTCGAGCTTCAGCGGTAAACATCCATCATTCGTATCAGGAAGTGATTTTGGTGCTTGCCATCTTAAAGGGCCTTTAAATGTAGCCGTCGATTGAGCAAGGGTTATGAGTTCGTCGTCGTCAAGCGGAGGCACACATGCAGTTTTATTTATTTTGGCAATGACCTCCTTAATTACCGATACACCCAAGCCTTTTGACAACAAAAAACCGCTGATACTGATTAGGGTTTGATTACGATGACCTTCAAGAATTTTTCCGTCGCTATTTTCAATTAAATTGGCAACAGGTGCGCTTATCAATTCTTGAAGCCAGTCTGGCATTTCTGAAAGCGACGTCTCGTCGTTAAGAAAATGATACTCCCCGCCAGAAATATGAGAACTTGGCGGCGCAACCACGTAGCCTCCCTCACCGCGGAAATCTAAGCCAGGCAAAATTCCTGCTCTATTTTTGAGGTCAATAGATGGTGCATGGAAATAAATATGTAGTCCTTGCCCACCTGTTTTTACTCTTAAGCTGTGTGGCAAATAACCATGCTGGCTTTCAAGTTTTTCTAAAGAGCTAAAACCATCATTTTTTGCATCCACATCTAAAACGACGATGCCAGACTCTTTCCCCGTCACTATTCCTACATTCGCAAACGGCCACGCTTCCCACCAATCAGCAATTTGTTCTGGATTACGCGAGCCATCCTTTAGCCCGTTTCGACAAAGAGGATGTTTTGCCGGACTCCTGCAATTAGAATTGTGGCAAGTACACTGACCCTCCCTCGCCGAATGCAAAGGCAAGAGCAACCAATTGTTCGCCAAGTAAAACGAAAAAACCGAGTCCTTTATGTGACATGCTGCGTCTAATGCGTTAGCTTTCATTTTAGGTGCCCCCAAATTAATCTTACACACGATTATTAACTCTTATGTGAGATTATTTTTAAGAGGCGAGCGGCGTCAAGTTTTGGAGTGAAAATTTATGGCAAGCAGCTACGAAAAATTCCTTACTGGCTTAGGTCTGGCGCTGAAAAAAGCTCGAATAGAAAAAGGCTACACACAAGCCGAATTTGGAAAAAAAGCAGGCCGCAATCAATCTGCAATTTACAAATTAGAAAATGGTCCCGTGCCCGGTGTCCCCTTAAATGTCCTTTATGAAGTTGCACAAGCCGCCGGATTATCACTTGCGGAATTATTTAGAGATGCTGAGATCTACGCCGACCAAAATCCTGCGAAGAAAAAACTGCCCGACTTGCTCAAGAACCTAGAAAACATGCCTAAAAGCAGAAGAGAAGGCGTTGAGCGGATTTTGAATGAAATCCTCATCTTGCTGCCAACCTTGTCCGATAGAAGCTCCAACAAGCCTTTGACAACTGACAACTTAGGACAGCTTTCATAAATTGCTAGATTTTTCGCCGAGCTAAAAAAGATTTTCGCACCATATTTTTCAACCGACATCTTTTGACATCTTGCCCTGAGGGTGAAAGCTGTCAAAGCCGTCGTTTCTGCACCAACAAGAACAGGAACCGCATTAAACTAAGAGCATCTGTTAAGTTGTCAAAGTTGTCAGTCGTCAACGGGAAGCTAGATCGTAATGAACCAAATTTTGGTATATATCAAATCCAATGCGATCTTCGCTTTATTTTTATATGACGATCTCATAACCCGGAGGTCGTTGGTTCAAATCCAGCCCCCGCAACCACATGATGTGTGCCCCCAGGGAAACTTGGGGGTTTTTTATGCCCTATTCCCCCTCTCCTGCGCGCGAAGCGTGCGGGAGAGGGCCGGGGTGAGGGTGCGAGGGCGCCGCCATGACTGATCTTTTGCCTCAAAAACGCATTCAGCAAGAAAAGCTTAAAAAAGCGCTGGCCCATTTGGATTACAGTTATAAAAAAATTGCCTCCCTTCCGACCAATGTGGAGAAACTCGACGAAGAGATGCTGGAAACCTGGGAGAGCTTCGCTGCTCGCTTTGGCCGCGTTTGCGATATCTTTCTTTCTAGATACCTGCGAACCTTAGTTCTTATTGAAGATCCTGGCTTCTCAGGAACCTTAAGGGACTTTCTCAATCTTGCCGAAAAAATGAGGCTCATTAATGATGCCAAAGATTGGCTTGCCTTGAGGGAACTTAGAAATATCGCGGCCCACGAATATTCCGAAAAAGACATGAGTATCTTCTTTGAAGCCTTGCGAAACAACTGCCCAAAGCTATTGGCTATCTCAAATTTGTTGGGTTCCTAATATGCGACTCACGAAGGAAGAGATTGCTTCCATAAAAAAAGCCATTGGCAAATTTGTTCAGCCAAGCAATTTCCAGCTCTTTCTGTTCGGGAGCCGCATCGACGCATCAAAAAAAGGTGGAGATATCGATTTGTTGCTGGTTGTAGATAAGTCTTTCTTCGACATTGTTGTCCCAGAAAAACATAAAATGTTGGCAGAAATCAAAGATGTTATTGGCGACCAAAAGATCGATTTAATCATCGCAACACCGCAAGACTTAAAAGAAGAGCCATTTTTAGAAACCATTCAAAAATCAGCAGTCAGGATCTAGGCTGGCCCGATTTGAAGGGCCTAGGTCTTTGGTTCAAATCCAATCCCCGCAACCACATGATGTGTAACACTCAGAGAAATCTGGGGGTTTTTTGTTGCCCCCGCCTAATCGGCACTTCGAGCGACATCCCCCGACTGCAAAGCAGGCGGGGGATGTCGCTCGAAGCACCGTTCAGGCCCAATCGCGTCGCTCGAAGCACCAACCACGCAGGGGCTTATGAAAGCGCCTTAGAACGACAATTAGCAGCGTTGGGAAAACGCTTTATTTAAAGCTCTGATGGCCAAAAAAGGCAATTTTCTTTCCCGATACCCAAAAACGCACACACGACCGAAATTTTGCGACTGAAAGCTAACTGATTCATACTCTTTGCGGGGGGAGTATGAAAAAAATCACAACAGCTTTCATATCAATTCTTACGACGCTTCCTTTAATTTCACAGGTGGCTTTTGCGCAGAGTTTTCTAAAGCCTCACATCGTAAACCATGGGGACTATAAAATCGAAAGCAGTGCAAGCCAAGTTCCGCTTCGGCCTCTTTATGGCCATGTTCCCTTTGATGTCGGCAACGCGCGCGAAGTCGCACCGGTAGAAGGGCATAAAATTCTAAACCTTTCCATTGTGCTTGAGCTCAACAATGAAGAAGAGCTTGATCGGTTTCTTATCGATGCCGTCAGCCCACATAATGGCGCCTATCAAAAATTCCTGTCCCAAGAAGAATTCATTGAAAAATACGCGCCGCGGATCGAGCACGTAGAATCAGTCATACAGCATCTTACCGATAGAGGAATTAGACCAGAATCGGTTGAGCCAAACCGATTAATAGTAAAAGCGAGTGGTACCGTAGAACAAATAAACAGGGCCTTCCATACCCAAATCACCTATTACGAAGATCGCTATGGCAAACAATTTTATGCTCCCGCCTATGAGTTACAGGTTGATGCAGCCTTGCCCATACTGAGCGTGCATGGGCTAGAAAACCGTATTAAAGCCCGCTCTTATCTCAAAGCTCGAGGCGAAACTCTGGCATTCAATCCAATCGCTGACTCTCAGTCCCAAGGCCTTACGCCAAGTGGCATTCGGCAAGCCTATTCCTTACCCTCTAATTTAAACGGCACTGGGCAGGTATTGGCCCTCTTCGAATTGGATGGTTTTACCGCCTCGGATATTACCGGCTATGAAAATGCTTTTGGCTTACCAAATGTGCCCATCGATATAGTTTTGATTGACGGATTTAACGGGCAACCAGGCGACGGCGCGGTAGAAGTGACGCTTGACATTCAACTTATGATCGCGCTTGCTCCAGGCGTATCAAAGATAATTGTCTACGAAGGGCCAAATGGCGGCTCGGGGCTCATTGATACTTATAATAAAATTGCCACGGACAATCTGGCCAGCTCCATTAGCACCTCTTGGGGGCTCAGCGAGAGCGAAAGTGCAGGATCCATTATCCAATCGGAAAACCAAATTTTCAAACAGATGGTGGCGCAAGGACAGGTGCTTTATGCAGCTTCTGGAGACAGCGGTGCCTATGATAATGGCAGCACGCTCAGTGTCGATGATCCAGCATCTCAGCCATTCGTCGTTGGTGTTGGCGGCACCCATCTCAATGTTGATGCCCATGGGAACTATGTTAGTGAAACAACATGGTCTTATGGGAGTGGCCCTGGTGAAGGTGGCGGTGGCGGCATCAGCTCAATTTGGAGTATTCCTTCATGGCAAAAAGAAGTTGCCAATTCAAGCAACCTTGGATCAACCACCATGAGAAACGTCCCCGACGTTTCGCTCGATGCGGATCCCGAAACCGGATATCTCATTTATTACGGTGGCCAGTGGGGACTGGTGGGAGGCACAAGTTGCGCTGCTCCTCTATGGGCTGCTTTTACGGCTCTCGTCAACCAACAAAGAGCAAGCAATGGAGCTGCTTCTCTAGGATTTCCTAATCCGCTTTTATATCAAGCAGCAGCGAGCTCAAGTTATGATAGCCTCTTTCACGATATCGTTGTTGGCACCAATGGTTATTATCCGGCAGTGGTAGGCTATGACCTTGCAACCGGCCTCGGAAGCTACATTGCTTCTCAGTTGATTTCTTATCTTGCCGGAGTGGCAAGCCCAGTATGCACGCGGGCCAATCCCAGCATTTCGATTACGCCGTCAACGCAGTCTGGATCTATTGGTCAGACATTGAGCTACACGGCAAACATATCAAATAACGATACCAGTGCTTGTGGGTCATCCACCTTCGATCTGACTACCGTCTTGCCGGCAGGTTTTAGCGTAAACGTAAACCCCACCAGTTTGAGCATCAGTCCTGGCCAAACGGGTACAGCGACACTCCAGGTAACGTCGTCATCAA
>DASPVU010000138.1:0-5972 GCA_035622215.1 Myxococcota bacterium
TTCTCCCGATATTGATGGGTGCAACTATGCTAATTCAGCAGGCATTTACTCCACCGCCACCTGACCAACCGCAGATGAAGTACGTGATGTGGGCCATGCCTGTATTTCTTACGTTTATCATGTTAAATATGCCATCAGGGCTCTCTCTTTACATCCTGACTAATAACTTGCTTACCATCTTACAACAGCTAATTATTAAAAAGAGATCGGAAAATATTGCTATATAAATTAGTAGGTTTTTTCTACCAAAAGGATCGGTTGATGAGCCAAAATAGCAACCGCAACTTCAGAGGGAGAAATGCGGTTTCTTTCAACAAGGGCCTGACAGAAATGCCAGAGAACCTTGGCAATCGCAGAACATACGAAGAAATCAGAATTCCCCCCGACAATGTGGGCAATGTCGTGGAAAATGATCCGATTGGCTCTTTCATCCATGATGGATTAGGCAATTCCCTAGACGAGGAGCCCGCTCATTTAAAGAGCGGGATCTTGTCAAATCTCAGCGGCAATAAAGACCGCAGTTTTATCTCCAAGAACATGAGAAATGGCCGTTCGACGGCAGAGGTTCCGAGTCCTTCCCACACCGTCGGCCGCAACAACCAAAATCACCCTAGAGCTTTGCGCCCACGAAGCAACGATGCTCTTAGAAACCATCAGGTAGAAAACAAGGTACGGAGCTCGGGCGATGCTGATGATTATATGGCCATCCTTGCCAAGGAGTTTGTAAAGCTCTTCCGTGAAAAATCGGGTCTACCGTTTTCCTTCTCTATGAAGCCGATCTCCGATGCCTCCTTTGATGAGGTGACGGAGAAAACCGACCTTTTAGCCATGCAAAATCTGATCGATCGCATCTTACGATCCTGCTCCATCACCGCCACCGTTGAACTAACCCAATATGGCACTAGTCAACATCGCTTTGCCGTGTTTTTGATAAATCCAAGCGACCGCAATCCTTCGAAAAATAAGGAGCTCATCTCAGCGCTCCGGCAAGTGGTAAACCTGCACGCCACCAAATTTCCCCCGCGCCAAACCAATGTTTTGTTGGTGCTAGCCAATGCCAAAAACATTATCGAAGACCACCTCGCAAAAATCGGCGCCAAAAAACTATAACCGCGTGGTTGCCTCTACCCCGTACGCCATTTTTTGAGGCGCTGTTTGGCTAGCTTGAGCATCTTGGCTTCTAGTAGGCGTGCGCCTTCGCGAGATAGATTGAGCCGAGCACCTACATTGGTGAGAGTCTCGGGCTCTTCGGCCAAGAGCCGCCATTCGATAATCGTATTGAGCCGCTCATCACCAAGTTCATCAACAATACCGAAAAGCACCTCTTTGATTACCTTATCTCTCTCAATTTGCAGTGCCACATGCTCGGGATTCTTTACCTCGGACGGTAAAAGCTCGCTTAAATTTCTGCTGTCTTCGTCTTCTTGGCTGTGTTCGATACTCAACTTTCGTGCGCGCGGCCGTCTACGCCGGCCCTTATCGTCTTGCAGCATTTCCGCGCCGATAATGGCTGGGATGTCGTCCCGCTCGATCTTTTGTAAGAGCCTTTGGATTTTCGCCCTAATCCAATAAACGCTATAGGTAGAAAATCGCACACCGCGCCCCGGCTCAAAAGTCTCGGTCGCCCGTATCAAACCCATGGTGCCTTCCTGCACCAGATCTTCATAACGCACAGGTGGGCGAGAAAACTGATTGGCTACCAGGTGCACCAGGCCTATATTAGACATGACCAAACAATTTCTCGCATCAAGATCGCTGTATCTTTGCACCCTTAAAGCAAGCTCAGCTTCCACTTCGGCAGATAGGCGCTCCTTCCCCGTCAAGTGCACACGATCGCGAGTTAAATCGCGCCAAGGCAGTCGAGTTTCTATTCTGCCTTTTTCTACTAAAGATAGGATAAGAGAAGCATCTTCCAGATCTTGGTCTGGGGGCCCTAGTGTATCAGCGCCTGGCGGTCCTGGCCTTTGGCGCTGCCTAACCGAGAAATAGTCCTTGGGGGGGGTATCACCAGATGCCTTCTCGTCGGGCCGAGGAATCGCTGCCTTCAATTTCTCGTCCATGCGATTTGGCCCTCCAGCGCGTTTTTCTTGCGCACCCTTTGACGCAGGTAGATAGTTGTGAGAGCATCTACCTAAAGTAAATACCAGCTATTAAGGCAGTACGATTATAGCGATTCAAAACCTGTTTTCAATCGCATTTTTCTTAAACAAAAAATGTATAATAAATTAGCCCACAAGGAGGTTATTTTGTTAAACGAAAACAGATCGGAACGTGCCATTATCATATTGGACATGATCAATAAATTCGCCCATGTAGAGGGAAGTCAATTTGAGCCGCGCACCGCCGATATAATCCCCTATCTTCAAGGAGAAGTTCAGTACTTTAGAGAACGAATGCGGCCGGTAATCTTCAGTAACACCTTTGAGCTCCTAGACCAGCCCACGGAAAAAGATGATTTTGACCAACAAATAATTCAGCCACTAAGTCCCCGCAGTGGCGAAATCTTGATCAAGAAAGACCGACCAAACGCATTTTATAGAACCGAACTTTCCGACATGCTTTTCAACTGGAAAATACGAAATCTCACCATAGTGGGAGCCTTTTCCCATACCAGCGTATTGATGACCGCTGTTTCCGCGCTAGACTATGGCTTTTCTGTCGTTGTACCCGAAACCTGCGTGTGCGCTAACAACTCCGAGGACCACACAGCGGCCTTGCATGTGATCAGCCGGTGGCTTACAGCGTAGCCGATCCACTGGTGTCGCCCCGCGGCTTGACCGCGGGGTCCATGAGGTGACACTAAGCTGGGTGGTCAAGCCACGGGGCGACACGGTTAGCCGTTATGGATAAATTTGGAATTTATATTCATGTGCCCTGGTGTAGGAGACGCTGTCCTTATTGCGATTTCTATTTTGTTGTAGGCCAACCACTGCGCAATTTTAATGACGCGATTTTCGCCGAGTGGCGATTCCGGCGGCATCAATATGGCCTGATCGCCGACACGCTATATCTTGGGGGCGGAACTCCTTCCATGCTTGACCCCGAATTTATTGACCAGTTAGTTGATTTTTTCATCGATGAAGGTGCCTTGGGCGAGGGTGCTGAAATTACCATCGAAGCCAATCCGGAAGATATAACACCTGCCTTCGCCAAGCGCCTGGCACACACTTGGGTGAATCGCATAAGCCTTGGAGCACAGAGCTTAAATGACGCCCTTCTTAAAGCCCTGGGCCGTAATCACAGCGCCCTATCAATTAAAACCGCTATAGATGAACTTAATCAAGCAGGATTTACTAATATCTCAGTTGATTTGATCCTCGGAATGGAAGGCGAAAATGTCTACGACACTCAGGCCTCATTAAGATATTTAAATGACAAAAAAATACCTCATATTAGTGCATATCTTTTGACCGTAGAAGAAAAGACTCATTTTGCTAAGTTGATCGAGGCTGGCCGCATGAAGGGGCCCGATGAGGACACGCAGGTTGAGATATATCGCGCAGTCCAACGTGAGCTCAACGATTTGGGCTATGGTCAATACGATATCTCAAGCTATGCCAAGCCCGGTTTCAGAAGTCGCCACAACCAAATTTATTGGGCCAAAGGAAGTTATCTAGGTCTTGGACCTGCTGCTCATTCCATGCGGCTTCTACCTGATGGAAGCGTTGAGCGCGCACAAAATAAGCGCGATTTAAAGTCATGGTTAAGCCAGGACCATTCACAGAATATTGAGCGGTTAAACCCGCATGAAGCGCTAAAGGAGGCGCTGGCCTTCGGTTTAAGAAATATGGCCGATGGCATCAAGCCCGAGATGCTGGCGAAGCGACATCAGGTAGAACTACCCAGCAGTTTTTTAGGCCTAATTCAAAGGCTAGAAGAGCAAGGTTTGCTCGATATCACCAATGACTCAATAAAGATTACTGCCGAGGGAGCCTTATTTGCGGACAGCATCATGCGCGATATCCTTGGAGCATAACTTCCCAGAAACTTGCTTGACAACCAGCTATTTTGCGGGCAGATACAGGTCTTGATTATGAGGATAGATAATGAAAACTAAGTTTGCAAACTTAGATTCGGTTTCAAGAAATTGGCATTTGGTCGACGCTACTGATCTAGTTTTAGGGCGAATGGCAAGCAAGGTGGCATCAATCCTGCGCGGCAAACATAAGCCAATGTACTCGCCGCATGTGGACACCGGTGATTTTGTGGTGGTGATTAACGCCAACAAAGTCAAGGTATCCGGGGATAAAAATAGAGATAAGATCTATTATCGACATTCTGGCTTCATTGGTGGCGGCACCGCAACAGCCTTTCACGAACAACAAGAGCGCTTTCCTGAACGCGTTATTGAGCTTGCGGTAAAAGGCATGTTGCCAAAGACTCGCTTAGGCCGAAAGATGTTCAATAAACTAAAAGTATACGCTGAGGGATCTCATCCACATGTGGCGCAGAATCCTCTAAATTTGAGCCTGTAATTTTGGAGAAAAAATGAATCGATTTTATGCAACTGGTCGCAGAAAAGTATCGGCAGCGCGGGTGTGGTTGCAAAAAGGCACTGGCCAGATCACGGTTAACGGCGAGAGCTTGGCCGGCTATTTTAGACGCGAAGTTTTGCAGATGATCATTAAACAGCCATTTCTGGCCACCGAAACTCTAGGCACCTATGACGCAACGGTTACGGTGACGGGCGGCGGCCTGTCTGGTCAGGCTGGCGCCGTACGCCATGGTATCGCAAGGGCGCTGCAGCATGACGATAGCCAAAATCTTGGCCCCGCACTAAAGCGCGGCGGCTTCCTCACGCGCGACGCACGCATGGTCGAGCGCAAGAAATACGGCCAACCCGGCGCAAGAAAGCGCTTCCAATACTCCAAGCGATAGTTTTTTCCTTTCTTTCCCCTCGCCCGCTCCCCCTCCGCCCCCCTCCCTTACTCCCTCCCCCACACGCTACGCGTGCAGGAGAGGGAAATCTGCATCTTAAGCTTGTGCCAGTTAGTTTCGCTCTCCCTCTCCTGCAGGCGTAGCGTGCGGGGGAGGGATTATAAGGGAGGGGGCGGAGGAAAAGACCGTGTTTTCAGGAGAAGCTGGAGCCGCAGCCGCAGGTTTTTCTTGCGTTGGGGTTATCGAATTTAAAGCCGGCCCCTTCTAGGGTTTCCTGATAATCGATGGTGGTGTTGGCTAAATAATGCAGGCTAAATAGGTCCACCGCCACTTTGAGATCGCCAAGTTGGCAGTTAACATCAAATTTTGAAGGTCTGTCGTCTATATCTAGATTATATTTTAGACCGGCGCAGCCTCCACCTTTAATGCTCACTCGTAGGAAGAGATCTTCATCCGCGCTGGATTTGGTAGCCTTGAGTGCCATAGCCTGTGCTCTTTCAGTAATCACAATGGGAAACTGATTCTTATTTGCCTGAAAGCTAACTACTGATATTTTTTCGCTCATTTTTATGCTCTCATTTGACGCCGTTTTTTTTGTCTTTACTGGGCTTAATGTCCTCTACCACATATTTCTCGGTCAACCAGTGGCCCAAGTCAATCATCTTGCACCGTTTTGAACAAAACGGCAGAACGGCTTGATCTTCCACAATAAATTTCTCGCCACATTGCGGGCAAACTAATTTTTTCATTTCGGGTTTCACGCTTATTTTCCTTTAAACAAAAAGTGAGCAATGCATTATATATACGCACACTAACAAGAAGTCTGCATAATTATTAGATTTCTGGGACTCGTCACAAACCGAAATCATGGGGTATTAAAACATGTCAGATAAACGACGGAAGCGTTCAGCGGTTTCCTTTAAGGATGTTCAAATTGCTTACCTCTGTTCCGGCATCGGACCAGTAGAGCAAATGTATACTCGCCGGTTGGCATCGGTAAACACCATCCGCCGAGCCCTTCATCACCTTAAAAACAATGGATCTTCTGTGGATTCCTTCGAAAAATGGTTTCAGGATAATTTTGGCGCGGGCGC
>DASPVU010000139.1:0-5522 GCA_035622215.1 Myxococcota bacterium
TGAGCGCGGGGCCCAAACGCAGGCTAAGATCGCCAAAAGCTATTTTATAATGTTCTGCTGCTTGCTTCGAAGCATCGCTCCAAAGCTTGCCCCAACCAAGGCCAAAGATGCCACCAACATAGAGATGTTCGGCAATTTCCGGCATGAATGCCGCAATAAGTTCTACGTCCAATCGATTGCCGGGTTTTGTGTCTTCACTTTCGACCAAAATCCTTTTTTGCGATACGTTGGCCCAGGACCAGCTTGCCGCAAGCCCCCACTGAAAATCGTAGCCGACGTTATGAGCAAAACCGATGCCGCCACCGAGATTATTCAAACCATAGCCGTTGGCATTTTTTATCAATCCGGTGGTTCCGGCAATAGAAATTCTTAGAGGCGCTTCTTCACTCACGGGGCCGGCCGGTTGAATAAGATTGGCCAGGGAGCCCACCGACAAAAAGGCGACGGCCGCCATCAACAAGTTTTTAACGTTCTTCATTTTTTCTCCTTCTAGAAATCGATTGAACAACCCGATCTTGACCAAAGTCTTGCTTGCAGATAACAGCCCACGTCATGGGGCTGTTATTTCGTCAAATGACAAAATTCAGGGCTGTACGAGCACTTTGTGGTCTGCTAACGCAATGCCGTCGATAAATCAAGGCCTTACAGCCTCGTCTTCGCCGTCGTCCTTGATGTAAACCAAGGACCGCACGCTTTCACCGTGCACTTTGTCGACAGAAATCAAACGAACGCCCTTGGTGTTGCGTCCATAGGTGGAAATACTATCTGCACCCATGCGAATGAGTTTGCCCATATTGGTAACGATCATGATTTCGTCGTCATCCAGCACTTGCATGGCAGAAACCACCGGACCGTTTCGCTCATCCACTTTAATCGTGATCAAACCAAGCCCGCCACGAGCCTGTCGTCGGTATTCTGAGATGGCCGTCCTCTTGCCATAGCCGTTTTTGGTAACTGTTAAGATGGTGGCATCGGCATTGCTTAAGACCTCCATCGAAACCACCGCGTCGTCGTCGCGCAATTTGATACCACGCACGCCCACCGCTTGGCGGCCAAGACTTCGCGCTTCGGTTTCGGGAAACCTAATCGCCATGCCCTGTTTAGTAGATAGCAGAAGGTCATTTTTGCCGTCGGTAATTTTCACCGCGATCAGCTCGTCGTTTTCTTCAATACCACAGGCGATTAGACCGGTACTTCGTGGATTACTATAGGCCGTAAGATCCGTTTTTTTAACTTTGCCGTTCTTGGTGCAAGTAACCACGTATTGGCTTTCTTCCACTTCGGGGAAGTTTCGCACCGGCAAAATCGCGCATACTTGCTCGCCTTCCTCCAGCTGGATCAAATTGATAATGGGCCGGCCTCTCGAGGCGGTGGTGCCTTCCGGAAGCTCGTGCACCTTTACCCAATAGACTCGACCAAAATTGGTAAACGAGAGCAAATAAGCATGGGTAGAGGCAACAAAAGCGTCTTGGACAAAATCTTCGTTCTTAGCTACAACCGCGGTCTTGCCTTTGCCCCCACGTCTTTGCGGACGATAGCTGGATAATGGAACTCGCTTGACATAGCCCATATGAGAAATGGTCACCAAAACATCCTCGTCGGCAATAAGATCTTCTTCGCTGAGCTCCTCAGCTTCGCTGACAAAAATACTGCGACGGGGATTGGCGAACTGTTCCTTAATCTCAATCAACTCACGTTTAATCACCTGCATCAAAATCTTCGGGTCTAGGAGAATTTGGTTAAGACGCTTGACTTCTAAAAGAAGCGAATCGCCTTCTTCCAATAGTTTATCTCTCTCCAAGGCCACGAGACGTGAGAGTCTCATTTCCAGGATGGCACTCGCCTGGGTTTCATCTAATTGCGCATAGCCTTGACCATGCCAAGCCTTTACTTGGTCGGTGGGAGTATCAAGAAAAAGCTTGAGTTTGAGCGCGTTTTTAAACTGTAGATCGATGAGCCTTTGTCGCGCCTCTTCGGTATTCGCCGATGCGCGAATGGTGGTAATGACCCGATCGATATCGTCAAGAGCTGTAACCAAACCTGCAATAATATGAAAGCGATCGGTTGCTTCCTTGAGCTCGAAGCGCGTGCGTTTGGTGACGATTTCTCGCCGAAATCCCAAGAAATTGTCGAGCATCTGACGCATATTGAGCGTCATGGGCTGGCCATCGACAATGCTCAACATGTTGATGGCGTAGGTGCTTTGAAGAGGCGTGTGCTGGAAAAGTCCGTTTAATACTACTTCCGCCATGGCATCGCGCTTTACTTCCACCACCACTCGAAGCCCGTCTCGATCGGATTCATCCCGCAAATCTGAGATGCCTTCCATGCGTTTTTCGCGCACCAGCTGGGCAATGCGCTCAAGTAACCTAGCCTTGTTGAGCTGATAGGGTATTTCCGTGATGATGATGCGTTCTTTATTGCCGCTTTCGGTTTTTTCGATCTCGGTGCGTCCGCGAATGGTGACGCTGCCGCGCCCCGTGCGCAGGGCCAAAGAACAGCCGCTCTTACCACAAATAATGCCGCCAGTGGGAAAATCAGGGCCCGGGATAATTTTTTCCAGCCGCTCAAAATCGATGGTCGGACCGTTTTCAAAATTTTCGGCGATAATGGCCAGCAAGCCATCGATCACTTCGCCTAGATTATGTGGCGGGCATTTGGTAGCCATGGCCACCGCAATGCCTTCAGAACCGTTGACTAAAAGATTGGGCACTCGCGAAGGGAGATATTGGGGCTCATCTACTGTTCCATCGAAATTAGGCGAGAAATCCACCGTCTCTTTTTCGATATCGGCGATGATGGACTCGGCAATTTTGGTCATCTTTGCTTCGGTATATCGATAGGCTGCCGGCGGATCGCCGTCGATGGAGCCGAAATTGCCCTGACCCTCGATCAAAAGCTCGCGCATATTCCACGGTTGGGCCATACGCACCAAAGCTTCGTAAACCGGAGCGTCGCCGTGCGGGTGATACTTTTTAAGCACTTCCCCCACGACACCGGCGCATTTACTGAATTTCTTGTTGGACAACAGTCCTTCTTTGAACATGGCGTAAAGAATGCGCCGATGGACGGGCTTCAAACCATCCCTAATATCGGGAAGCGCTCGACCGACGATGACGCTCATGGAATAGTCGCGAAAGGCTGTCCTGAGTTCGTCGGTAATGCTGATATTGATCAGATTTCCAGGACTTCCCGCGCCATTGCCACCGAGGTTCTCCATTTCATTCATATTTAATGTCCCTAAAATTAAAGCCCAGAGACTTATTTACCACGGTTGGGCAATAAATACTCCCCACGCAGGGTTTGAAATTTTGATGGTGTGGTTAGCGAAAAAGTCGGGCTAGGTCGTTCCAAATGGCAAAGGCCATGATGCTTAGCAGTATGGCAATGCCGATTTGGGTTGCCATGGCCCGAGTCCTTTCGGTCAAGGGTTTTCTCTGCACAGCTTCGATGCCAAAGAGCAATAGATGACCACCATCAAGCGCAGGAATAGGCAAAAGATTTAATAGACCTAAATTAACGCTTAATAGACACATAATAAAAATATAATAAGAAAGCCCCTTTTTCGCCGCCTGTTGCGCCACGTCAAATAGCATAATCGGCCCGCCGATTTGCGAGGCGGGCACTTCGCGTTTAATCATTAACCAGATGGATTTTACCGTCAGCCAAGCGATATCAACAGTTTGGCTGCAAGACCTGCTTAGGGCTTCCAACACTCCCACATGCCTTGTAATCACATCACCCGCCTTGAATACTGAGGCGGTTTTGATGCCAAAAACAGCCAAAACATCAGTATCGAGCCCCACATGGTCCATGAGAGCTTCGGGTATCGTAAAGGCAATGACGAGCGGCGTGCCATCATCCTTCACCACGCCAATAATGTGGGGACTTTTTGGATTGTTAATAATGGCTTGGGAAAGTTGCACGGCGGTAACTGTTTTTTCACCGTCTACCGCGATGATGCGGTCCTTTAATGAAAGCCCGATACGGCTTGCGACGGAATCTTTTGTGAGTTCGCTGACGAAGCCGTTAGCAAAGGCCAGCCCTAAATGCTTTTTGCGTTCGACCATATCCTGGTGAAGAATCGTTTTGGTTTTTAGAACCTGCTCTGCTAGCCCCTTCATTTCTTCTGGCGCAAGTAGCCCTTTCTCTTGGACTGGCTTTTCCGCTGCGTGATAGGCGAAAGCGGCTGGTAGGGTAAAGGAAATTCGCTCCGCAAGTTTTTGCTCTGGGCTTTTTCGCTCTACCTCCATAATGGAATTGGGCCCAAGATCTAGAAGAGCTGCAAACAAGGCCGGCTTACTTTCAATGTCATGGCCACCTATCCGTTTTATAGTATCAAGATCACGCAATCCCAAGGCGGCCAAGGGGCTATCCTTAGTTACCACCACAACGGGTAATTCGATGGCGGGCATAATGCCAATACGACCAACGCTATGATCTTTTTCTAAGGGATTATTCGATATCTTAGCCTCAGGTCTTACCTTAATGTTTTGCGTTTCTGAACCCCGTTTAACGGTTAGCAGCACGTCCTCATTGGGATGGGCGGCGATAATGTCAGCGACCTGAGTAAAGGTCTCTACCGGTGTACCCGAAACCGCGACAATCAGGTCATCGGGCAAGAGCCCCGCTTTTTCGGCGACGCCCCCTTCAGCTAGGGTGCCAATTTTAGGGGCAAAAACTTGCTCGGCACCTACTAAGAGAAAGAAAAATAATACTATCGGCAAGATGAAATTAAACAGCGGCCCCGCAAAAGCGATAAGGGATTTGCGCCAGATCGCCTGATGCATGAAGCTCATGCGTTTTTCTTCCGCGCTGAGATTTTCGCTTAAAGATTCGCCGAACATGCGCACATAGCCACCCAGCGGAATGGCGCTCAGACGATATTCGGTTTCACCTTTTTTAAAGCCAAAGAGCTTAGGCCCAAAGCCGACGGAAAATACCAGCACACGAACGCCAAGCCATTTGGCGAACAAAAAATGCCCGAGTTCGTGAAAGGTGACGAGCACACCTAGCAATATAATGCCCGCTAAAATCTCCATGCAGACCTCAATTTCGGAAAGACGCGTGATCAGAATGACTCATCGAAAGCAACTTCGCCAGTAACACCAATCTGGTAGGCAGAGACCCGGCGCTCAAAGAAGTTGGCTAATTCCTGCACGTTTTGCAATTCCATGAAGGAAAAGGGGTTAGAGGCATAATACATGGGGCGAAAACCCAGCCTGACCAAGCGCTGGTCCGCCACACATTGCAGATATTGTTCCAGCTCCACTAGTGAAAAACCTGGAATGCCACCAACTAAAACGTCTTCACCAAACTTGTGCTCAGCCAAAATCGCTTCTTTAAGCATCTCGCGCACTTGGTGTTCGAGATCGCTATCAAACAGATCCGGCTCTTCTTCACGAACGGTGTCAACTAGGGCAAAGGCAAACTCCATGTGGGCGCTTTCATCACGGAAGACCCAGTTGGTGCCCGTGGCCAGACCATGTAACAACCCTTTGGAACGCAAATAATAGACATAG
>DASPVU010000140.1:0-3841 GCA_035622215.1 Myxococcota bacterium
TTCGTCGAGCTGGTGCGAGCACAGCAAGCTTATTGTGTATTATTAATGATATTGTCACCGGTTTTAAGTTACATTGCGCCCCACCTATTCGGTGGAGCGCTTTTTGTCTTCTTATGGTCACTAGCTCGGCCAGAAAACACCAAGTTTGATTTCTTTAAAGTGATGGATTGCGCATCCATCTCACTGGCGTCCATGGCCTTTTATGCTGTGCCATTGATCGGCCCGATGCTATCGGCGGTCATGGTTTTCATCAACGTATCGCGCGCTCTCAGGGCGCAATATCAGCTGGTCGGCTTCGCCAAGGTCGTCGCGATTTTGACCACCATGTATCTATGTTTCCTGCTCTCCACCACCAGCTTGCAGCTCTTGGCCGTCCCACTGGCGGGCATTTTGAAGTGAGGCCAGCGCTATTGCAGCTGTGGATCTATCATTTCCATGACCTTAGCGTAAGCTGCTTGAAGATCCATAGTTTCGGAGGTTATCCAGCCGATTAGATTCTTCTTATCTAGAAAGGCATAGATACCAAGACTCTTCAGAGAATCCGCTTTATCCATAAAATCTCTAGCGTTACTCGAAGTGAAATTTATCTGCTTAAATTTGATATCTAATAAGCGGCCAAGTGCTTCGTCAATCATGCCAAAATTATCTCGCGGCCCGATGGCCCTAATTTCGATACGGCTGTTTTCGTCATTATGCTTTGAAGGTCGGAGGCGAATGATAAAGGGAGATTTCGCATCGTTATTGTAAAAAAGTTGTCGTTGTCGCAAGAATTCCCACATTTTTCTATCGAAGGGTAAATTACCCCATTCTACGATAAGAGAATCTTCCATTTTCTTAATCGCATTTTCCGCTGCATTCGCGCCTTCTTGCGTCCCTGTGATCTTTAACTGAAAATCAGGGGGTAAAGCTCCATCGATCGATTGTGGTGTTTGAACACCCATCGGCGCTGCTGGAACGTTGGCTGTCCTCTTCAATAAGCTGACTTCTGCTCCAGTGAGTTGTCTAAGGGTCGCTAGTTTATCTCGGCCACCCTTATACCAAAAGTAATCCAAGGTATGATCTTTAAAGTCTTTTTCGGTTCTGACTGTCTCGACCAAATCCGTCGCCATTGATATATTCGCCAAACCAAAAATTGCCACAATAAAATAGACTGCTTTCACGACTAACCTCAACGCTTCAATGCAAAACATTTGATCCAACGAACGGCCGGTTCCTTTATATTACAGGTATAAAACAACCGACTTCGAAGTTGGCCATAGCGCTTCTAATCGCACGGAGCAAGTTCTTTGGAGCCTATTTTTTTCCGCTCCTTGCGGGCTTTTTTAGGCTGTGTGAACAAAGCAGTTCTGACGATTGTTTTAACGATGCATTCGGATGTGACGGGTGGTTTGTGGGAGTTTTTTGGGATGGCGTAAGAAGAAATTTGCGGTTTGTGCTGCCAGTTCTTATGCTTTCTAGTTTACTTGGGTGTTTTAAGAAGCCGCAAATCAATGAAAACGCTCTGCTGCATCAACGAGCGTGTATCGAGAGCATCGAGCTCGACGATCACATACGGGCGCGCACGCATTGCGAGCTTTGTCTCGAATTCGATTCCGCCATGCCAGAATGTCTCAACGGCATGGGGCTCGTCGCGCTGATGAATAACGATGAGGAGAACGCTCGGTCGTTTTTTACTAAAGCGTTGCGCCAAGACAACGATTTTTCCCAGGCTCGTAATAACTTGGGAGTAATCTATTTTTCTCACGGAGATTTCGCCAAAGCCCTCGAGTACTTTGATCGAGCTTTGGAAATCGATCCGGCCAATATTGACGCGCGTTACAATTCGGGCTTGAGCCAATTTCGCCTCGGACAAAGGATGCGAGCTCAAGGTGATGATAAAAATAGTGTGCAGCATTTTATGCAGGCGAAAGAGCAGATGCGAAAATTACTCGCCATCGAGCCCACCTACCATAGCGGATTTCGTGATCTCGGTTTGATCGACCTCAATTTATATGATCTGAGCCCCTTTGTTGCTAAAAAGACCGAACTCATAAACTCGGCCAAACAGGCCTTTTCTCGCTGCCTTGAAGTAAACGGCGAAGAAGATGGCTGTTACGAAGGCCTGGCTCAGGCCTTTTTCGAGGAGGGCCGCTATGACCAGTCTTTCGCCAATTATTTTCTTTGTCTCGGTTTTGCGCCCAACAACGGCGCCTGTCGCGAGGGCATTGTCATGGCTTATGAGAAAAGCGCGCAGGCAGAGGGCGGTTATAAAAAATTTGCCGACTTGGTGGCGCACGATAAAGGCAATCCACTGGCCCACGAAGCTTTTTGTGCCGCGCTCTTCGATCGTGGTCTGGATCAAGAAGCCGTTAGGGAATGTGAACTTGCGCTAAGATTAAAGCCCAATCTTTGCACTACCCATTTTCGTCTAGCCGAATATTACGCAGGCGTTCTTGACGCTGATAAAGCGGTGAGCCACTGCCAGTCCTTTCTTACATGCAACAACAAAGAGAAGGGTCGAGAAATAAAAAAGTGCCAGGAAGTATTGGCTAGTGCGAGACGATAAAAAAGGGCATGCACCATGGCCATCAAACTCGTAATAGAAGCCTTGGAGGAAGCTCTAGGTATTTCGCAGTACGATCTGGATCAATCGGTTATCACAGTTGGGCGCAGTAAAAGTTGTCATATCGAATTGGATCATCCTGAAGTAAGTCGGCGCCATTTTATTGTCAAATTTATCGATGACGCCTACGTCCTGCTCGACGAGGATTCGCGGCATGGCACCATCGTTGATGGCGTAAAGCTTGAGCCCTATCAAAACCATGTCCTTCATGGGGAACATGTGGTGGAAGTGCCGGGGTTTTTGCTAAGACTCTATTGGGATGGGCAGAGACCAAAGCTCGAACGCACTACTGTGGTCGCGCGAAAATTGCTTGACGAGCTGCTGCAAGATGAAGTGGGCCCACGGCAATGTCCGAGACTCATTTTAGAAAGTCGCGGTTATGATTTTCGGTTTATCGAGAAAAAGACGTCCTTTGTTTTAGGGCGTCTTTTAGGCGTTGACTTTTCGGTGGACGATGAAGGCGTGGCTAAGGAGCATGTATCCTTTGTCAGAGACATCTACGGCGTGCGTATCAACCCTCTTCCCGGCCACGAAGTATTGGTGAACCGCAGGCCGATCGCCGATCCGCAAATACTCGCACATAACGATGTGATCAAAGTTGGCAACCTGGACTTCTTATTCAAAGCAAGGGAAGAGGACCCGGATGCGGCAGGTCATCCCGAAAAAATCGAGCCGCAGGGATTTGTGGTAAAGGAAGAGCCAAGCGTTATTCATAGAGCCCCCGCGGCCCAGGAGCCGAGCCCGCAAAGAGCAGCGCCTTTCGTCATAAGAATTTTAGACCGGTTTTTTGTCCTAGCCTTTTTTTTGGTTCTGGCGGGCGCTAGCGCCATATTCTTTTCTCTAATCTAGTGGGCTTCGAGAACCCAGTTGTCGCGTTGATAGGCGCCAGGGCCAAGGCGCAAGGTGTTATTCATAGAGGAATTTTTTTCGCCGGGCGGTGGCACTTCCACCTCTGCCGTCATCCTAGCGCAGCCTGCCTTGATGGCAGCGACACATTGGGCGTGAATCAAGGCGTTTTGTACTCCTTGGCCGCGAGCATGTGGCAGTGTCGCGCAGATGCCACCCCAGGCCAGATCGCCATAAATAAAATTGGCGGTGCCTCCCACGGCTTCTTCTCCCACATAGGCCAAAAGACATTGCCAATTGGGCCGACCCACCAGGCGGCTTGCGGGGAGCTGAAACGGTAAGGGAGCGCCGAAGCCTTGCTGAATAATACGGCCAAAAACTTCTGCATCATTG
>DASPVU010000141.1:0-3927 GCA_035622215.1 Myxococcota bacterium
TCGTAAGCGAGCGTGGCGCCACACCAATTTCTTCCAATACCGCCATGGCCGCCAAATTGTTGAGCACGTTATGGTGACCTACCATGTTAACGGTATAGCGCCCGATGAATTGTTCGTGGACCAACAGATCGAAAGACGTGAGAAATCCCTTGGTTTCTATGTTGCTCGCTCGATAATCCGCGCCTTCCATAAGTCCGTAGGTCACCATGCGACGGTTTATGGTGGGCATGAGGCTACGCACGTGAATGTCATCGTAGCAAACCACGGCCAAACCATAAAACGGCAGCGCGTTCAGAAACTGTCGAAAGCTCTCCTTAATTTCGGCCATGCCGCCGCGATAAAAATCGAGATGTTCGGCGTCGATATTGGTCACCACAGCAATAGTGGGGGACAGATGTAAAAAAGTCCCGTCGGACTCATCGGCCTCGGCAACCATGAACTGACTATTGCCCATCACTGCGTTGGAGTCGAAATGGTTAACAATACCGCCAATGATAATCGTGGGGTCAAAGCCTAATTTATGCATGAGAGTGCCAATCAAGCTGGTGGTGGTGGTTTTTCCGTGCGCACCTGACACGGCAATGCCGCAGCGCAGTCTCATCAGTTCCGAAAGCATTAGAGCGCGAGGGATGATGGGAATCTTACTCTCTCTGGCCGCGACTAATTCTTCATTGTCTTTATCTACCGCGGTGGAATGCACTAAGACGTCTGCGTCTCCCACATTGCTTTGATGATGACCGATAAATATTTGAGCTCCAAGCGCTCGTAAGCTTCTTACTTCCGGACCGTCGGTAATGTCAGAGCCGGTTACCTGAAAGCCTGATGCGATTAAGACCCTCGCGATGCCACTCATTCCTATGCCGCCAATTCCAACCAGATGGATTTTTTTATGACGTTCTCTAAATACTGAATTAATTGCCATGATAATGACTCAATCTCACACAATTTCTTTTATTATGGCGTTGCTAATAGCTAACCCAGCGCTTGGGATAGCCATACTTCTTGCTCTTTGGGCCATGCGATCTATCAGACCATGGTCGCTGTAGAGGCTTTTTAGCACTTGAGCAAGTCGGTGGTTAAATGTGGCGTCCTCTTCGATCATGATGGCCGCGCCATGCCTTTCAAGCGCCAAAGCATTTTCTTTTTGGTGGCCCTTGGCATGGGGATAGGGAATGAGTACAGCGGGCATGCCGCTCGCCATTATCTCAGCACAAACGGTCGCACCTGCGCGAGAAATTAACACGTCATGTTCAAAAAATGCCTTTGGCATGTCGTTAATAAATGGCAGGACTTGGGCCCTAAGATTCATGCGGCGATAGACGCTTTCTACTTCTCTAAGCATGGCCTGCCCAGTTTGGTGGGTGATTCTGAGGTTTTTTACGTCCTGGCCCATGCCTAAGAGCGCTTGGGGTATTTCCGAGTTTAGGTATTTTGCGCCCGAACTTCCCCCGGTTATCAGCACCCTGAGCTCTACTGACGGTGTCTTCAGAGGGCGGGCGAAAAACTCCTTACGCACTGGATTACCAGCAAAAATGACCTTGCTCTTTGGAAAATAGGCCCCACTATCGGCGAAGCTGACAAAAACTCTATGCGCGACGAAAGCTAAATATTTATTGGCCAATCCTGGCACAACATTTTGTTCACAAATATAGCGCCTAATGCCTAAAAGAAAACTTGCTATTAACATCGGTGCGGACACATAGCCGCCAACACCAATAACCGCAGCCGGCCGATTTTTGACCAAAAACCATATGGAGCGAAGGATGGCGAGCTTGAGATAAAACAGCGCCTGAATCCGAGCCAAAAAGGTCTGGCCCACCAATTTTTTGGTCGGTATGGCGAAAAAACTAAAGTTAGATTCCCTAGCCATTTTTTCTTCAAAGCTTTCCGGGTTGCCAACAAATATCACCTCGACTGGAAGCTCCTGTTTCCTAAGCTCTTTGGCGATCTCTAACGCGGGAAAAACATGGCCTCCCGTGCCGCCACCCGTGACAATTATGCGCAAGGTTTCCGTCATAATTCCTTTATGAGCGCTCTGAAGGTCTCGCCCCGATGCTGATAATCATTAAACTGATCAAAACTGGCGCAGCCTGGGCTTAAGAGCACGATATCGCCCGATTTAGCCCGCTTTTGCGCCAAGTGCACCGCATCTTTGAGGTTTTCACAATAAAAACCGATGGGCGACATAAGCGCATGCAGTATCTTATTCGCCGCATGGCCAAAGACATAGTAACCCACAATATGTGGATATTGATTGAGGCCAAGCTCGCCAAAATCCTCCCCCTTCGCGAGTCCTCCCAGAAGCAAATGGGTGGGCGCATTGAACATCGATAAGGCCTTTTTGACCGCCACCACCGTAGTGCCCTTGGAATCGTTGATGTAGGTGACGCCCTTCTTTACATCTACTTTTTCGCAGCGGTGAGGCAGTGGTTTATAGGTTTTTAAGCCCGCGACAATGACGTCAGGTGCGATGCCAAGACTCTCGGCTACCTTAACGGCCGCCATGGCATTTTCCTGGTTGTGCAACCCTAAGATGCCAGTATTACGCAAATATGAATAAGATCCTGTGCCGAATTCTTCGGCCGAGAAATAATTGGGCGGTGGCAAAATAAAAGGCGCAATGTCACGCAAGCTCGCATTAACGAAGAGCATGCTCCGCTCTTTGAGCAAACGGGCAATTTGGTATTTGGCATGCGCGTAGGCCTCGAATGAAAGATAACGATCGAGATGATCAGGCGTGATGTTGACGATAATCGCGCGATCGAGTTGGGTGAGAACCGTGGTTTCTAGCTGAAAGGACGACAACTCCACGACAAAATACGGCGCGTTGTCCTCGTATGTGTCGGATACCAAATCACAAAGCGGATTTCCCAAATTACCGCAGGCCCAGGCCCTCTGTCCTGCTGCTCGTAAAATGCTCTCAACCATCACTGTGGTGGTGGATTTGCCATTGGTCCCGGTTATGCCGATCATTTTATGGGACGGCAAAAATAACGAAGCAAGATCGATTTCGCTGAGAATGGGAAGGCGCGCCGCTTTAGCTTGTTCTACCAACTGATGATCCAAGCGAACCCCTGGCGACAGTATAACCGCCGAAAATCGCTCGAGCGGACCGCTCAGCCCCGTGGCAAAGTGCGTGGTGAGACGATCATGGTGAACCATCGCTTTGGCATCGAAGTACCGAAGATTTTCCGAAGTCTGGTCATCATATAAATGTACTTTTAAACCTCGACCGAGTAAAAGCTTGGCGGAAGCGATGCCAGAGCGGCCGGCACCGATTATTAAAACCGTCGCACCGCGGCACAAGCTCGGACGAAAAAAGCGCTGCTCCATGATTACCTTAATTTCAATGACAATAAAGTTAACAATGCCAAAAGCCCCGATATGATCCAAAAGCGAACAATGATCTTGGGTTCGGCCCAACCGAGAAGTTCAAAGTGATGATGTAGAGGCGCCATTTTAAAGATGCGCTTTTTGCGGATCTTAAAAGAGGCCACCTGCAACATCACGCTCACGGTTTCCATAAAAAACACGCCGTTTAACAAAGCCGAAATCAATTCATTTTTGGTCAAAACCGCAAGCATCCCTAGGGCAGCGCCCAGCGACAACGAACCGACATCGCCCATGAAAATATGGGCGGGATAGGTGTTGTACCAAAGAAAGCCCACGCCAGCGCCAATGATGGCGCCACAAAACACCGACAATTCCGAAGCACCATCAACGCGCAAGATCTTGAGATAGTCAGCAATATTCAGGGTGCCAATGGTGGTCCCGGCAACATAGGCCAGGATTAGGAAAACAAAGGCGCTGGTGATGACAGGACCGATGGCTAGACCATCCAAGCCGTCGGTTAGATTTACCCCGTTTGATGTGCCAACCACGATAAAAAGAGCAAAGAGAAGATAGAGCCAAGTGGGCATATGGATA
>DASPVU010000142.1:0-3941 GCA_035622215.1 Myxococcota bacterium
ACTGCATCGCGCCCATTGCCCGCATCCTGCACGATGAGTTACACATTTTGAAGTCGTCGGTTACGACCATTCATAGTTATACCAACGATCAACGTATCCTTGATGTGGCCCATCCCGATAAGCGGCGAGCTCGAGCGGCGGCGCTATCGATGATACCGACGTCAACCGGCGCTGCGAAAGCCGTATCGCTCGTGATGCCGGAACTTGAAGGCCGATTTCAGGGCCTGGCCATTCGGGTACCGACGCCCAATGTCAGCTTGATCGACATGGTATGCCAGGTAAAAAAGAAGACTTCGGTTGATGAAGTTAATCACATCCTAAAGCAAGGGGCAGAAGGAAAGTTTAAAGGAATATTAGGTTATAGCGACGAGCCTATTGTTTCCATTGATATGGTAGGTACCAATTGTTCATCCATCGTGGATTCTCTGTGCACCCAAGTGGTTGACGGCGATTTGGTCAAGGTTATGTCGTGGTACGACAACGAATGGGGCTTCACTAATCGAGCCGTGGATTTGATCGAACTTTTAGGCAGCACGACTGGCTGAGGAGAAGGAAATGCCAATTCTGTGGCTCGATGAAGTCGATCCAGCGGAGTTTAATAATAAACGCGTGTTGTTGCGAGTCGATTTTAATGTGCCTATGGATGATGCGCACAATATCCTCGACGCCGAGCGTATCGTTCTAACCTTGCCAACGATTAGGCGATTGCTTCGAGCCAAGGCGAAGGTGGTAATTTTGTCGCATTTAGGCCGACCTAAGGGCAAGCCAAAACCGAGCTTGAGCTTGGAGCCCGTGGCCAGCTATCTGAGAGACTTACTCGACCAAGAAGTAGTCTTTGTCCACGACTGCATCGGCGACGGTGTGACGAGGATCGTTAACAATGCCGAGCCCAGCAGCGTGATTTTTTTGGAGAATGTCCGGTTTCACGGCGGTGAAGAAAAAAATGATCCGGTGTTTGCAAAGCTGTTGGCAAGAAATATGGATTACTACGTTGATGACGCTTTCGGAGCCATCCACCGCGCCCATGCTTCAGTGGATGGCGTCACCAAATTTTTTGTAAAACCGCTAGGTGGTTTGCTGCTAAAAAGAGAACTCGACGTTTTTGTGCGCGTGCTGAATCAACCGGAGCGTCCCTTAGTAGCCTTAATCGGCGGAGCCAAAGTGAGCTCGAAAATTGGTGTGTTATTGCACCTCCTTAAAAAAGTGGATGCACTTTTAATCGGTGGCGCCATGGCTTACACGTTTTTGCGTGCGCAGGGCGAGGCGGTAGGCGAAAGTTTGATGGAGGAAGACAAACTTTCCAAGGCCTTGGGACTCTTGCGAAAAGCGCGCGAGCTTTCAGTAAAAATTTATCTTCCCAAAGATCATGTGGTGACCAAGGACATACCAACAAAAAAAGATGTCAGGATTATTCGAAGCAATGAATTTGCGCCCGACGACATAGGCGTGGATATTGGTCCGATGACAGTGGAAGAATATGCCCACGTAATTAAGAGCGCCAAGACCATCTTTTGGAATGGTCCCATGGGTATGTACGAGCGGGAGGAATTTGCTAAAGGCACCGATGGGCTGATTGATGCCGTGGCCCATGCCCAAGGTTTTAGCATTGTGGGTGGGGGAGACTCGATTGCCGCGCTCAACAAATCGGGCCATAGCAAGGATGTCGACTTTGTTTCCACCGGAGGCGGTGCCGGCTTAGAACTGTTAGAAGGCAAAAAATTGCCTGGTCTCATGGCTCTTGGTTATTACGATTCCTGATGTCGGGAAGACAAAAAAATGTCTCGTAAAAAGATCTTAATTGGTAATTGGAAGCTTAATCACAACCGGAAGTCGGCGCAGGATTTCTTTGATGAAGTAATTCCAGAATCAAAAATCGGCTGGCCCATCGATGTTGCTGTAGCTCCGGTTGCGCCGATGCTTGATTTTGTTGGCAGGATAATCGCAAAAGTTAGGATAGAACTTGCGGCACAAAACGTATTTTATGAAAACCAGGGGGCCTTTACCGGCGAGTGGTCTGCTGCACACCTTAAGGAGCTTGGTGTGAGGTATTGTATTGTAGGCCATTCAGAGCGCCGCAGGATGTTTTTTGAGAGCGATGAAGATGTGCGAAAAAAGGCAAGAAGCTGCCTTGGCCAAGAGATTGTGCCCGTGGTCTGTGTCGGAGAATCTCTAGCGGAACGAGAACTTGGGCAAACTAATGATCTCATCAGGAACCAGGTTTTGGCCGTCATTCGAGATTTCAGGGCGGAAGAGCCCGGTGAGTTTATTATTGCGTATGAGCCGATCTGGGCTATTGGCACAGGCAAGACCGCTTCCCGCGAAGAGGCGCAAGAAGTACACCAATTCATCAGAGGACTTATCCGTGAGGTTTTGGGAGAACCAATGGGGTCTTTTACGCGGATTATTTATGGCGGCTCGGTAACTGGGCAAAATATCAGAGAAATTGCTGCCATGCCGGATATTGATGGAGCGCTGGTGGGCGGGGCGTCATTGCATGCAGCATCGTTTTTATCTATGGTTGAAGGGTTGCACGACATTCAATAGTTGTCAGTTGAGGGTAGGCGAAAATGCTAGCTTTTGTGATTGTGTTGCAAGTTTTGGTTGCGCTGTTTTTGATTATGGTAGTCCTGCTCCAACCAGGCAACCGCGGTGGTGCCAGTGCAGCGTTAGGTGGAGCGGGTAGCGACACGGTGTTTGGTGCGCGCGGTGCCAATACCTTTTTGTCCAAGATCACCTTCGGCGCGGCGGTGGCCTTTATGGTGACCAATTTCGCCCTGTCGTATATGTCGTCCGATCGTGATCGCTCGGTTCTCGATGCGCTTAAATCCTCCGGGTCAAGCGGCAAGGCTGAACCGACCAAGGCAGAGCAGGGCGACGTTAAAGTTGAAGAGGCTCCAAAGAGTGATGAGGCGACTACAGCACCGAATCAAGCTGAGCCAGTACAGGATACCGCTCCTGCCAATGGAGAAGAGTTGCTCAAAGACGGGACCAAGGAAGAACCGCAACATTAGCGGTTGCCTTAAATGGCCTACACCCTCCGCGTCAGTGTTCTGGAGCAGTGCCAGCTTCGCTGCAATTATTGTTTACCCGAAGGCAACTTGCTCCATGGCAAAAAGCACGATTGGCTAACCATAGCGCAATATCAAACTATCGCTCACGCCTTGAAGCCTCTGGAAGTTGAAAAGGTGCGTTTCACGGGAGGTGAGCCGCTTTTACGATCAGACCTCCACGAAATCATGCATGTCTTCAGAAAATGTCTGGGCAATAGCCAGATCGCGCTCACGACGAATGGCTTGCGTTTTTCTCATTGCATGCGCGATCTGATTTCTGCAGGTCTTGACCAAGTGACTTTTCATTTAGACACGTTAAGGGAAGATCGCTATGAGGGTCTTATGGGCAAGGGCACGGTAAGAACTGTGCTTGAAAATATTGATAAAGCTGTTTTGAGCAATCTTACGGTAAAGATTAACGTTGTTGTCCAGAAAAACGTGAATGACGACGAGCTGGTTGACTTCTTGCTCTTATCTCAATCTATGCCGGTAAAAGTGCGTTTTATTGAACTCATGAATACGGGATCAGCAAAAACGTATGTGAAAGACGTTTTCGTGAGCGGGCAGGAAATACTTAAGAAAATCGAAGCTCACAGTAAGGTGATTCCTCTCGGCAGACCGAAAAAATCTTCGCCTGCAGAAACATACTTGGCGGAAAAGCTCGGCGTAAAATTTGGACTCATCGCTTCTGATACTCAGCCATTTTGCGCCAATTGTAATCGCTTGCGCTTAAGTGCCGACGGCCGGCTTAGAACCTGCCTTTACGAACCCTTTGGCCAAAAATTAAGCGCATCTGTCGGCGACAAGCTTTCAGAAGAAATCTCAGCCATCGTCGCGAGAAAAACTTCCTTTCACCCGCTTATCAGGAAAAATCGGCAAGATTTTTCTATG
>DASPVU010000143.1:0-6177 GCA_035622215.1 Myxococcota bacterium
AAGCAGAAACTCGATCAGATCAGTGGGCAAGAACGAGATTTTGCCAAAGACGGTGCTTGCCGCTGCCACGGGGGTGTTGGCCGATGCTATGGCGAGACCTAGTGAAAAACTGGCGGTCGTGGTTACCAGGCCAGCCATCAAATGATTCATTTTCAAACGTGTGTATAACAGGCCGGAACACATGCCGGCGAGCGCGCCTATACTTGCGGATGCAAGTAGGGCGAGCCACGGCGACATGAGGGATTTTAGCATTATGGCGGTTACAGCCCCGCCCAGGCCAAAGCTTCCCTCCACCGTCAAATCATCTTTTCGAATCACACGGGACGTCAAGAAGACGGCCATGGCTACGAAGGAGAAAATCAGGCCCTGGTCTATGATGCTAGTCGCGTTTCCCATCACTGACGCTCTTCTTGGATATGCTTGATGTTCGGCACCGTCGATAAATCCGGGTTTAAACCTTTCTCCCTAACCACAGCGTCATTGATAGAAATATCGACCGATGCCGGATGGATAAATCCGATATCTTTTGGTGTCGCTTCTTTGGTTAGGATTTTTTGCATGATGTTGCCCGCCGCTTCCCCGCTCTTTTGATAATCAATACCGAAGGCCAAGGTTGCGCCATCGTGAATCGGTGATTCATGACTGGTTATAATGGCGCAGGGCAGGGAACGCGTGGCCTTGATTACTGCGGGTATTGATGCCGCCAATTGATTATCCAAGGGGATGACCACGACATCGCCTTTAAGGCAAGCATCCCGACTACCTGACATGATCTGCTGTGGCTCATGGATGCCAACCAAGGCTGTGCCAAGCTGTCTATTTTTAGCTGCCCGGGACAGGCGCTTAACCATGGAGGTGGAGTTGTCCTCATTGGCGGAGAAGAGGACGGAAACGTTACGGATGTTTCGCAGGAGCTTTAAAATGGTGTCGATCTGGTAATCCGCATCAATGCTGTCGCTCTGCCCGCAAATATTGTCTGCCAAACCGTCGGGGACAATGACTGTTGGATCGGAGACTGCGGCAATCACTATCGGCCTTATTCTTTCGGCTTTGGCCAAAGCTTGGGCCGCGAGAGTGCCGATGGCGAAAATGCCAACGACGTTCTTATCGCTACGAATTTTATTGGCGATAAGGTTCGCCTGCTGAAGATTGCCCTCCGCGTTGTAATCGACGATTTCCATGTCGTTTAATCCGCTTTGCTTGATCGCGTTGATAAAACCGAGGCGAGCATTTTCAAGCGCTGGATGGCTCAAGGTAGTAACGATGGCTAAGGATTTTTTGCTCGATTCCGCTGGGCGCCAAAAGTACACCACTAAAGAGAGCGCAACCAAGCCTAATGTAACTAGCAAAACGGATTTTTTCATTGTCTTCCCTCCGCCCGAGCAGGGAAGCGAGGGACAAAAAACCCCAGCTTCCTGCTGGGGCATTAAAACGTGAAACCATGGCCCCAGCTAGGTCGTAAAGTAAGCAAAAAAGCTAAAGCCAATCGACGCAGGAGCTTGTTTAGCTACCTGTAAAATAGGGCCGCTTGTTTGCATCAAGAGCATGGGAGTCCTTTATTAGATGTTTTAAGCATGATGCGGCAATACCATACTGTCAATAGGCCTGGGCTGCACTCATGCAATATTATATTTTAATTGTTAAAGTTATCGTTAAATCAAACTGTATGATGATTTCTTGGGTAACTTATGAAAATCCCTTTGCTTTTTTTTGTCTTGGTAGTGGACAGCGGTTGTTCTTTTAATGGCTCGTCCAACTTGCCGCGTAACCTGTCAAAAGATGAAGTTTTCACATTAATCCCAGAATGGCAGTCCTTTGTGACGGCAGTGAAAACTGGGCTTAACAAATTGGCGCGTTTCTTTGTCGGTAAGAGAAATCTCCCAGCCTATTGTTCGGTGATCCTAGCAGAACATCCCACGCCCGAAGATTTCGAGCGCAACTGGACCATAGATGCGCTACAGGAGTTTTGCGCTGACAAGGACGGCGATTGTCAGCGAAAAAACCAAGCCGCCTTCAAAAAAGGCCTTGAATGCTATCAAGACTAATGCTGGTAGTCGGGGCCAAAAAATCCTGTGATAGCTGTAGCGTATTCGCGATCGGCGCGCCACCGCATTGGGACGTTGTGGGAGAAGAAGGCATCTTGATAGCCTGTCTTTTGCGTAGAGGTGAGCCATCGGCCAATTGTCCATTTATTGTCTTTCAGCCACCAGAGAATTACCGTGCCATCTTTGTCTTTTGATATCAGTTTTTGGCGATCGCGGCTTAGGCCTAATCGAGGTTGAGCTATTGCGCTCAGGGTGCCAGTTGTGCCTTGTCTGATCACTTTCACATCACTTAAAGCACCATTGGACCATTTCCACGACTCGATTCTACCATCGTCAGCGAGCACTATCAGTACATCATCGGCGGCAAAAACTAAATCGGCTATTGCGTTGTCAACGGCTTGGAGCTTTTGATGTTCTTTTATTTGCGCTGAACAAGAAGACAAATAGGTGGTGATAAATCCGGCGTCATCGCCTTTAACAAAAGCATCTCCCTGCGGATGAAAAGCGAACACACGAGATTGAGGCTTGCGATCCTGCGATCTGCTATCGCTCAAAATCCCGCCAAAAAAAGTGGTTTTTTGCTCTAACGTTGCTAGGACCTGAAAATGTTTATAGATCACAATGTTGCCCGACGAGTCCTCGAGAAGCGCGGCAGTCCCATCTGTACTAGCGGCAATTTGCGTGATGCGATTCGCTGACTTTGCCGTCGTCATTATTTTTTCCAATTTGTCGTTCGTGATGTTCCAGTATGTAAGAACTGAGTCGGCAGCGGTCACAACTGCTTTGGCCGTGTAGCACAATTTTGCTGCGATAACTTGTTCACCAGTGTCGTGAATCAGGCGTGGCTTGTGAGCATGATCTTCGTCAATTCTCCACAACTGCAATGGAAAGGTTTTGCGCCGATAAGATGGCACAGCGTAATCGCCGTCCTCCATATAGCTAAATTCTGGAATTAAACCCGACTGGACCACGCTATTACTCGCCGAATAATCCAGAAGAAACGAAGGAGGTGATTGCTCGGCCGCCCATGCTCCAGCGGCAAAAAATGTCAAGGACAAGAAGTACACCCACAAAATTAATTGTTTCACGACGACATCCTCATAAAGAAATACACCCTACGGTAACAAACGGCAGCGAAGAGATATTCCAGTTTTTTTATTGATCGTCGAGCACGTTGACGAACCTAGTTTCACGCATTAGGTCTCGGCCAACCTTTTACCAGGAGAATCACGATGAATTTCAGATTGCTTTGTGCGTTAATGTCGTTTTCCCTCTTCGCGTTTAACGTGTGCGGAAGCGATTCGGATCAGGAAGAAGAAGTAGAAGTCAGTCATGAAGAAAAGGACGGCATTCAGACCATGACGATTTGGAAAGGTGCTGAAAAGCGTATTGACGTGGGTGCTATAGGAGGCTTCAAAGTTCTATGCTTGGGACGCTTCAATATGACAGCTCCCTATAAAGAAGGCCTCTCCAAAATGATCATCAAAAATCTCAGTAGTGAAAACCTTGAGATCTCGGTCAAAGTGGATAGTGAGCAAAAGTTAATTTCAATCACGAATGTTATGAATCCGTTGGGAAACTACTCAACGAACGTGCCCGTGTATAATAAATGGGTCAAAATGAAGAATATCGAATGCGGCATTGGCTATGGGGCAGTTGCCAGCGTCACATTTGAGTAAGGGCTAGATAGCGCCGGCCTTGATGGGCCGGCTTACATGATGGCTTAAATTAGTTGGCAATCGGTTTTTGACTTCTCGGTTTTGATAAAACGGTTAATGAGGCGCTTAAAATATGGGGGCAATTCCTTATATAATAAGAGCAAATGATCTTGGCTGGTTATGTTGTAGGCTTTGTTTTTCTTTTTATTAGCCGTAATCAAATCCTTTACCAATTTGATAAACACCACGTCGATGGCAGAAAGCTCTTGTTCACCACGTGGTTGATCCGAAATATCCCATATTTTTGCGGTCTTACCGGTCGCACCTGCATAGAGAGATTTTCCGTCGTCACTTACGCATAAGGCATTAACCGACTTCTCATGGCCAATCAGGTTGAGCTTACAATCACCGGTATCTAGATCCCAAACTCTGACCGAACGATCAACGGAGCCAGAGCAAAGATTGAGTCCATCTGGCGTGAGGCACAGCGACATCACTGGACGACTATGTCCGTCAAGCAATCTAACACATTGGCCATTCGCCACATCCCAGCCTTTAATAACGGTATCATCAGCAGCCACGAAAATTATCGACGCGTTTTTATTGAAGCAAAGAGCGTTTACCTGATGGCGGTGTGATTGGATTTTTTTGAGGATCTCCTTAGAAGCAATGGGGCGAATCAGCACAGCGCCTTCAAGGTCGCCAGAGCAGAGAAGCTCCTCGTCTTCGCTCAGACACAAAGCTGTAACCCACTGATTGGCATTGTGACCAGGTAGAATTTGCACACATTTTTTCTCCTTGAGGTCCCAAACCTTGATGGATGGTGTTCTTCCTGCGGTAATCAGCAAGGAGTGTTTCTGGCTCACGACGGCGGCCAAGCAGCCAAGTCGATCATGCAGACCCAAGGTTTCAACTTCTTTTTCCGGGTCGAGGGCGACTAGTTTGATGGACCCATCATAGGAGCCGATGTAAACGCCTTCATTGTTGCTATCTGGGCAGACACAGGTGCTACGTGCTTTATGGGCTTTATTGCTGTTGACCAGTTGGCGATTTTCGAGCTTCCACATCAAGACCTGACCATCGCTATTGGACATAGCCAGATGCTCACCGACTAGGCATGAGGAAGTGGCGGTGCTCTTAGCGGCATTTTCGTCGGCATCATTTTCCAAAGTGCCACTGGGCTCAATGGCCGATGTAATCCAGTCCACCACTTCGCCGTAATATGAAATTTCTTTGGCTACGAGCTGAGAAAGTTCCTTGGGCAAAGTTTTTAGAACTCTGAAGACTAGATTCCTTCCATAATGGTCGTAGGTGGCGATGTCATGAAGCACATTAGGCGAAGAAGCAGCATCCGCAAGGATTCTTATCAAAGCATCTCGAATGACATCAATATCTAGATAATTCGATGCGAACAGCATGTCTCTAATTACCGTTACATCATTATTTTGTTCCCGAATAAAAGAAACCACGGTAGCGACGCGATTAGCAAGATCGGCGTTTTCTTGATCGCTGTGCAAAAACTCCACGCATTCTTTAATTAGCTTGAAAGTAGCTGCATTAACGTTATGTATCGGAATCAGGCTTTGGTCGCCCAAATCTTCGATCATGCCCTTCAGAGTTTTCGAATATTGGCCAAAGGAAACTGGCACCTTGATGAGGTCGTGGTTAGCATCAACCAAAACTAGTTTCAGTTCTTGCGCCTTATCTTTGCTGCGCCGTGTTGGTTTATCTGTCTTCGTGGGCGATGGATTTTCGGTGGGGCCATTTTTCATCCGAAGAAGGGGTTGGTTTTCATCTCCTCCGAAAGAAGGTTGGCGTAGCTTACGTTGACGGCCTGGTTCAGAGGTCGAAGCCCAAGAACCCTTACGCTCCTTACTCTTTTTTGGTGAGTTATTGCTCGTGGAGCGAGTCACATCAGCAAACGGCACGGGCTCGATTTGGTCAGCGCTGTGGATCCCGCCACAAAACGCTAAAATAAACAGCAAGGAAAAAAAACGACACATTATCATCACTATGCAGCTCCGGAAAAAACACATTCGAAAAGAAGTTATATTCTGAGAAATAATCTATAAGATTATTTGCATTATACTTAACGAATCAAAAATCACAACCTGTTGCAATAAAAACTGGCATTGATGCATATGCACGCTGATATTTACTGTTATAGCAGTAAAAAACTGCCTATTTTAACTTCCTGATGCCATATTGAGAGAAAACCAGATGATTTTACCGTTATTGCAGCAAATTACATCATTTTCCACTCGGATCTATTGATTCGCCATTAAAACCATGTTAATTTACTGCCATAACGGTAATTATGGTCGGTTATGAAAGACACATTAGCAGAGCTTGCATCGGTCGTGCGTTATCATCGTAGGCAGAGCGGTTTGACTCAACAAGAGTTGGCTAGTCTTGCGGGAGTAGGCAAGACGGCCGTCTTCGATGTGGAAAATGGCAAGACATCATTAAGGTTG
>DASPVU010000144.1:0-3420 GCA_035622215.1 Myxococcota bacterium
TATCTTGATTTCCAGGTTTTCAATGTCGACAAGAATGCCGGTTCCTTTATGAGCTACCACCACGATTTGTGGTTCATAATCATCGAATAAGCCGCCACCCGTATTGATGTCATAAATACGCGTCGAATAGCTTTGCTCATATTGGTTGCCTTCGTTGTCAACCGCCGTAACCATTCCTAAAAAGTCTACTTTGAAATCACCGAGATCCACCGGATGGGTAGTAACAAGGTTTTGGAAGAACTGCTCACCAAACATTGACTCAGGGATCAGTATGCTAATGGTTCCAGTCTCAGGGCCGTGCAATCTGATATTCATCGTATAATCCAGGTTCACCAAATAGCTTGGACCTAGAGGCGCATCTGTCTGGTAAGAGGCAACAGTGGCTTTGCCATTACCAGACTTAATCACCCAAGAATTGCGACCGGTGTTTGCGGTCAACACATATGAGGCTTCCTCGCCCACGATGTCAGCATGCGAAGCCAGCCCGAAAAACAGCGCCAAACCACATATAAAATGGATAATTTTTTTCATCTTCTGTCCCCCATAATGGTAAAAAATCAAGCAACTACAGCGCCTGGCATAAAGATTGGAACTATCAACCCTCATGGCCGAGGACGCTGAGCCGAAAATTAGATAATAAACTTCAGCCGGCTACCAGCAGGACAGGAGGGTTGATAGTTCCAATCTTTATGCCAGGCGCTGTATATGTCGCTCGATTACCCATTAGGGGACCACGTGGCCCATAAAATGTTCAAAAAACTAGCGAAAACCTTCCTTGAGTATGGGGGACGCGGCAGCGATAGAAGCTCCCATGGAGAATTTTTCGTAGCCCAATTTCTTAAGAACAATTTCTAGCGCGCCAAAAACACCGATGAGGTCTATATCATCGACATAGCCCATGTGGCCGATGCGAAATATTTTACCGGCCATCTGTTCTTGACCGCCAGCAATGGTGAAATTGGCGAATTTCATTAGGCCTTGATAGATAGCATCGGGCTCTAAACTTTTTGGTGAATATATACTTGTAATGGCTTCAGTGGGACTTTCGGCAAACAGCTCGAGGCCCAAAGCAGAAGCAGCAGCACGTGCTGCCTTGGCCAGGCGAAGATGGCGCGAGAAAATTGCTTCGCGGCCCTCGCTCTTCATTATTAACAGCGCTTCTTTGAGACCCATAATGAGCGATACCGCTGGCGTATGCCCCGTTTGATTCGCGGTTTGTGCTTTCTTTTCTTTGGCTAGGTCAAAATAAAATTTGGGTAAATTAGATTCCCTGGCCCTGGCCCAAGCCTTCTCACTGGCCCAGATAAACCCCAAGCCCGGGGGCAACATGAGACCTTTTTGACTGCCGAAAACCAAGACATCTATGTTGTGCCTTTCTGGAGCGATATCAAATACACCAACCGCTGTGACTCCATCCACCACAAAGAGGCAATCAGGGTGATTTTTCGTAAGAGCGCCAATCGCCTCAAACGGATGGCGCACACCGGTGGACGTTTCGCTGGCAACCAGCACCAAAGCCTTGGCTTCGGGGTAGGACGCTAGGGCAGCCTTCACTTGTGATTCGGTAACTGCCTTGCCCCAAGGCACCAAAATTTCCACTGCATTCAGCCCAAAACACGCGCTCATTTTCAGCCAATTTTCCGCAAATTTCCCGCCAGTTATGCACAGGATCGTATCCCCTTGAGACAAGAAGTTCTCTATGCCAGCTTCGAAGGCCCCTGTTCCAGAACATGAAAGCACCAATGGAGCGGTTCTAGTTTCAAGGAGCCATTTGAGACCATCCTTGCACTCACTAAAAATGCGTTCAAAATGATCGGTGCGGTGATGAATCAGAGTTTGGCTCATCTCCCGAAGAACACTGTCTGGCACGGGTGTGGGTCCGGGAGCAAGTAAACGATATTTCATGTCCTTTCCTTTATCCAACGTAGCGCGCGGGCGCCTTGCTATTTTATGCGACGGAAAACAAAATGTCAGATATAAATTCTGAACTTAATCATTTGCAGAGCGGTCATCCTCTTTTTTATAAAAGTGCGCAAGCCGTAATTTCTATTCAAGGTCCCGATGCCCGCGATTTTTTGCAGCGAATGAGCACCAACGATTTAGCTAAGCTCACCAAAGACCATCCTTTGGCGACATCGTTTACTAACAACAAAGGTGGCATGATTGATCATTGCCTGATTTTTGCCGATGAGCCAGCAAATTTCGTCCTGGTTAGTAGTCATTGCCATGCTCAGACCTTAATCGACTGGATTGAGCAATATCATTTCGTCGAGGATTTTGTGGTTGCGGATTTAAGCCAACAATCAACCGCGTACTTTGTTGTGACTACTAATACGCAAAATTACGCTAAAGCCGCACAATATTGGCAGGGAATTTTGGGCGATTTAGCAGTTAAATTTTATATTTCATTTAATCCACCAGAAAACGCTTTGCCCATAGATAAAAATAGCTTCGAAACATTTCGCGTAGCAGCATTGATGCCGGCGAGCCCACAGGAAATTAACGCGTCGTATATGCCGCAGAACATCAATCTTCAAGCCTTCATTGCCGAGAATAAGGGCTGCTATGTGGGACAAGAGGTTATTGCCAAGGCCAGGATCTATCAAAAGCGCGTAAAAACACTGTGTGGCGCTAGTTTTTGCCTTGAAGATTATGCGAGGCTTTCGCCCCATCTAAAAGTTATGAGCACTGACCACCAAAGCGGCACGATCACGTCGATTGCGCCCCATTTCTTGGCCGATCTCGCCAATGCCTTGGTCATTATGGAAAACGCCAAAGAAATCCAAGCTAGTTGCTTGACTAGGGCAAAACTTGCCACTATTAGGTGATTCGCGTGAAGGCATGGGTCGTTAGCTCAGTTGGTAGAGCACCGGACTTTTAATCCGATGGTCCCGAGTTCGAGTCTCGGACGACCCACCACGTCACCACGTCCAGCCAATAGACCACTCCGCGGTTGGCGGGATTTTCGAAATATTCCAATAATTAGTTTTTAGGATTTGGCTGTGTCGTCCCGGCGGCCGTCCTAGCAATAATTCCCATTCGATACCCACGCCGAACGAAACGGTGTAGCCCGAAAGGTAAACCCATTGATATCCCAAAATAAGGGAAGGTGTGATGGCCCACATAAACGGGTCATCGCCCGCCCAGGTCATGCCAAACCGGCTCATCCCCTCAACATAAAACCCGTCCCAGGAATCATATTCATAAAAATGCCCACGAAGACCTAGGCCCAGATTGGCCCGGGTGATGCCAAAAGCATCAACGAAAGTCTTCGCTTTAAAATCATAAAAGGGCAGATCGATGGTTTTTTGAAAGCTTGGCAAGGCCACAAAGGAAAGATGCGGTGCGAGCCCCAACAAAAAACGACCTTCAAAGGTCAAAGAAGCGAGGGCTGCAAGATTGATGGTAAAGCCTATGGGT
>DASPVU010000145.1:0-6608 GCA_035622215.1 Myxococcota bacterium
CTCAGTAGCGTGCGCATGGGCATAACATCATCGGGCTCGACCGGCTTTGTTGCATGGCTCACCCCCATCGTCATGGCAGGGCAGATTCTCACAGATAACAATCCAAAAACTCAAGCTTCATTTGAGTTGATAATAAAGGAACTTCCAACCGAATCACGATACGAAGCAAAGTTTGAAGCCGCCTACCGCGTCATCCATCCTCAGTAGCGTGCGCATGGGCATAACATCATCGGGCTCGACCGGCTTTGTTGCATGGCTCACCCCCATCGTCATGGCGAGGAGCCGTAGGCGACGCGGCCATCCAGTAATTAGCGTATAGGCTTCTACTGGATGGCCACGCTCCGCTCGCCATGACGAGACTAAAAGATAGGTCTGCGCGACAAAGCCGGTCACGCCCGAGAATGACAAGTTCGAAGTCCGAAGATGACAATGCACTTGGCATATTTCGCGTGTTACTTTTTCTTTTCTCTCACCAAGCGGAATCCGAAGTAGTCTATTTTGTCCGCTGTGGTTGCTTTGGCATTTGCGCGATGGGCTAAACGCCAGCTACGAGGGTCGCCTTTAAAAGAACCACCTCGAACAGCGACAAGAGTCCCTGTAACAGGCCCGATGGGATCTAAACCTTCGGAGCCAGAATATTGGGCATCATAGAGATCTGCTGTCCATTCCGGAACGCTGTTATAAAAGTACCCGAAGGCATTGGAGGGCTTCGATCTCGCCGGCTGTGTTTGAAGGCTATTGAGACCGTACCAAACATAATCTCCGAGGCGCGATGCATCATCACCGGAAACATAGGCGCTTTCCACACCGCCCCTCATGGCCACCTCAAGGCGGGCTTCGCTCACCAAATAATAATTATATTGAGGATCGTCCTTGCTTAACATATCGGCATAATTTTTGGCCTCGGACCAAGTTACGCGTTCCACGGGCAGATCACACGCGCCAATAGTTTGCCCATTAACGGTAATCATTTTAAAGTTATGTGGGCAATGTTCCTTTTTACTGAAAACCGACGGATTTTTACCGGTCTTTTTCGCATAATCCTCTTGTGTGGCCGGAGTTCTCATGATCCAAAATGGACTTAAGCTCACACGATGAAGTCGTTCGTCGTTATCCCGATCTTTTTCTGTCGCGGGGCTGCCGATTTCATAGTCGCCACCGGGGATTCGCACAAAGAGGCTGGTTTTCTGTAGGTTCTCATAATGAGCCCGTGGGTCGACACCGTCGCTAGGTATCTCTTCGTAATGAATTCTGAGAGCTATTCTGAAGGCATCTTCGAAATTTTCATTATTGTTAGCCTTCACCAAGGTTATAAACTGTTTGGGTGTCAGATTGTCGATAACCATTTCCTGGAGTTCAACCGGTAGAGACGAAAAATCCATTGCTTTGCCTAAATAATTACGGCGCGCCCATACTCTGCAACCTAGTGAAGCAAGCTCTGTCGCGCCAAGGGAATTGGCCGCCGTTATCACTTCAAGCAAGTCCTTTCCACTTCGCGACTTAAGAATATCAAGAAGCACGTTCTTCCAGATCGATTTCTCTACATTGCTAATTTCCTGATCGTTTAATCTCATCTTCGTTGCGTTTAGGATACCAGATAGCTTACGCAGCGAAGCATAATTCTCCGCAGGTATGTAAAATGGCTCATTTTTATATTTTTCATAACCGCCAAAATCTTCAATAATCATATTGTGAATAACAGGACACATCTTCACAGTATCGATTGGCAGTACATATTCAGTGAAATCTTTCACCCCAATTGTGACTAAGTCTCCGGCATAGACCGTGCCTACAAGTAGGCCCATCGCCAACCAACAGCGAAAAAATATGGGGAACATCGATAACTCCTAATTATTAGATTCTCATAGTGTATAAAATCAATGTAATACACAAGATCGGGTAATAGACAATATAAAACCTACGCAACAATTTTCCAAAATACAATATGCGTCAGACACGTTTTTATAACTATGTATTATGCGATACTTAAACAGCGTCTATTTGCTTTCTTAATCTTTTAACGCCAAAGACAAAGCAGATAATGGAAAGCACAAGGAGCATGCTGACATCAAGCCAGAAGGGCAGATTGCCTGGAGGGCCGAGCAGGGCCACGCGCGCGCCTTCCATCATATAAAGATAGGGATTCATCAGATCGATAATGGCAAGCCATGGAATTGCTTCATAAAATTTCTCCCAGGTAAAACTAAAGCCACCAAAAAACCATAGAGGAAACAGAAAACGCAACCATACGCGGCCGACCAGGCGAGGGCTTGGAATAAAGCTAGTCATCAAAAGAGGCAGAGCGGAAAAAAACCATGCTGATGCAAGCATGATCACGAGAAAGCGCCACAGCGAAATCCCTGAAAAATCCATCAGCTGCCACATGAAGGGCAGGCCCAAGGGGAAGGCCCACAAAGCGGTCCAAAGCGTGATGAGGAAAGTCGACACCACCATAGCAAAAAATCCCATCCATGGCGGGATGGGTAAAATCAGCCGCTGTTTTATAGTCTGATCGCCGTGCACGTCAGCGACGAGATTGGCGATATTGGGATAGGACTTAAATGATACGGCCGAGGCGACCGTGCCCGAGAACGAGATCAGCAAAAATTCTCGCGGCACATGAAGCGCCGGCAAAACCAGACCGTTGATCACCGTGAGCACGGCAACCCACACCAATAGATCGATGGTCTCCGACAGCGCCATTGGTTTGTACGCCTTTAGTTCAGCTTTAATAAGTTGAAAAAATATATACCAATGGTTTTTGGTAACATGTTGCATAAAATTATCCTTTAAATCGCCACTTCTTCTTCGGTCAATTGCAAAAACACTTCTTCGAGAGTCTTGAGCTTAAAATCATTCTTCAAATTGGCGGGCTTGTCGATGAGCTTGATGGCTCCTCGATGGAGAATGCAAACTCGATCGGCTAACACTTCGGCTTCCTCGAGATAATGGGTGGTAAGAATGATGGTCAAGCCTTTGGCCTTGAGCCCTCGGATTTTCTCCCATAACCGATGCCGCACTTGAGGGTCGAGGGCCACCGTGGGCTCATCGAGAATCAGGATTTTTGGGCTATGCACGATCGATCGAGCCAGCATAAAACGTTGCCGCCATCCTCCCGATAGGCTCTGGGGCACGTGGTCTAGATATTCGTGAAGCTCAAGCTCGTCGGCAAGAAGGTTAACTTGATCTTTCGCTTCGTCGGATGACAAGCCATAAAACAAGCCCGCAAAATAAAGGTTATCTCTCAGATTTAAATAGTTATTGAGATTCGGCCGCTGCGGACAAAAGCCAACCGCCCTGCGATAGTTATCCAAATCATCATAAATACTGGTGCCACAATACTTTACTTCGCCCTCAGTAGGTGGATGCAGCGTCGCCAAGATCGAAGAGAGCGTGGTTTTTCCCGCCCCATTCGTTCCAAGCAAGCCAAACACTTCTCCTTCGCGAAGCGATAGATTTATATTCTTGAGCGCCGTGATGGTTTTTTTCTGCTGATAAAATTTTTTCGAGAGGTTTGACACCTCTAAAACAGGTTCTACCATATAAACTCCATTTAGCTAAAGGCCTGATGGCCTCAGAGAAAAGAACCTAAAAATATTCTAGCTAAATGTTTTTCATGATACGTTTCACCTGTTTCAGTACTTGATCATTTTTTGCAGTGCAGAACTATTAGTAACTAGCGTCATACTGTTTGTTTTAAATTTAAAAATATTGGCAGGATGCGTCCATGCGCCTATGGTTTTACGAGCTTCTGCGCGCTCCAGTTCCTTGCAAAGGCAGCGGCGTTCATGCCTTTATTCATCAGACTTTTATCAGCTCCAAAGGCCAAGAGAAGTCTAATGATTGGAATGTCGCCACGTTGTGCTGCAAACATGAGCGACGTTGACCCATGCTGGCTATCTCGTTCGTCAACTTGCGCGCCGTTACTCAGCAGAAACTGAACGATCGCCCTTTCATTATCAGAAAGAACTCGCCGCTCATGTCCATTAACATAGGAAATAAGAATAGATATTGACCTGGCCGCCCGGGCCAACATGATGATCAACTGGAGATCGTCCGCCGCGAATTGCGCAACATTTCGGTGAAGTTTAGCATTAACGGCTGATGCATCCGCTCCATAATTAAGTAAAAGCCGAACCAAGGGCTTATCATTGCGTTGTGCGGCAAACATCAGTGGAGTAAAGCCGTGTTTACTGTCGCGCTCTTCCGCCGATGCCCCAGACTGAAGCATGTTCTCTATTTGAGTAAGCTCGCCTCTCGAAAGATGCCGTCTATCTTTTACCGCAGCAATTATGCCGATGACAGAATTGGTGTTCGCAACCTCGGCTTCTGGTTGATCAAGCGCGACGAAACCATCGATAACCTCGGCATCCTCTCCGAAAAAATCGCCGCCATAGCTCGCCACAGAAAGACCCAAACAAATAACGACCGCGCCAAGAAGATTTCTCACAACCATTCTATGCTCCTCTCCCAAGAGTAAATACTACTTTGAATAGACGATTGCCGACTGAAACTGCCAATTCCAAGCAAATCTTCCCCCCTTGCCTACAACATTGAGATTTTTAGACGAAATGTGGTCTGCGCTGTTTTGTTTTAGTGAACACGTACCATTCGCCGGCGAGCTTTTTGTTTGGCGGTGGTTAATAGTATCTCGGCATTTTCGAGCACAGCCACGTTGTTGTCTTTTTCTGGATTCGCTGGGGCTTCTAACAGAGATTTTATCTCTTGGCCGACTTCAAACAACAGGCTGGCCAGATAGCTATAATCAAGACGTTGAAGATCATCTTCGCTGATGAAATTCTTGAACGGTTTTCCGGCCGTCGTGAAGTGTTTTTTGTTGTAAACTTCTGAGATGCGGGCCAGGGTGTCGGTGAGTGTTATGTCTTTAAGTCTATGCTTAATGAGCTCTAAATTTGATTTTGCCTTTTCTTGTTCCATGAGAACCTGGCAGATCCCATTGTATAAATGCCACGGATGAGATTGATAACAATCCTCCTCGAGGGAGAGTTCTCGTTGTAACTCTTGCCGCAGCTCTTCTCTGGTCGGGTTTTGCGCGGAATCTCGCTTTTTCTTGAGAAGGTCTCTCTTCAACAAATTTTCCGCGGACTTAATTGTGTGTGCCCTGGCTATGTAAACGTCGACCAAAAATTCCTGTTGGCTCGTCTTGGTTTTAAACTCCATTGGGAGGGGTATGGTATAATTGCCTTGCTCAGCATAAGTGATCAAGATTCCCGTTTTCCCCGAAGCAACATCAATAATGCGCGCTTCACCGTCGCAACAATCCCGAGAATAAAAGTAGACTCGCTCCGGCTCATGCACGATGTATGTCTCAGTATATGGCCATTCTCCATTCTTGTGGATGTTAAACTCCTCGGTCCAGTTTGAGTCGACATTGTTCGTGTTAGCGGCAAAAATCGTGAGTCCGTAAGAGAGCAGCGGAAAAAGCAAATACCATCTTGTCGTGATCGCGTTCATGATACCTCCTATACAGCGCTTCACACCCGAATTGGGTACAGCCTCGCTTGTTCCCTTTCGTTATATTTCATTCGCTCTTCCCTTAAATAGGTCGACTATTCGCGGTCAGATCAAATGAAATATAACGAAAGGATCCTGCGCGATTCTGTACCCAATTCGGGTGAGAAGCGCTGTAGCGACGGAGAATATCCAAGGAGTGAAAAAGGACAATCAAGACGGAGCACGATCACACTTGCCTGCCATTATTGTTCTGATAGTTACGTCGCCAAAGAAAATTAGGAGAATATATATGAAACGTGTGCGAACAAGTTTAACGTTTCTCATTGTGGCGGCAAGTTTGAATCTAACGGCGAGTCAAGTCCAAAGTGGCGACGAGCTAATCGACATCGAGCTCCACGATACCTCGGAGCAGATTGCCGATTGGTTAGAAGAAAAGATCCTCGCACGCGGCCCGTTCATCTCAATAAACTATTGGATATCTAGGCCGCCTGCAGGTCTAATTAATGAGATTACCGATGTTTACTTCAGCCTCAACGGAAAAAAGATCTATTTTTGTTCAAGCAATGAGAGAGTGCTTGTCTACGATCTGACTAGCCAGGAAGGTTATCGGATTGACCGTGATAATATTGAATCTTCTGCAATTCGCGGATCAATAGAGAGCAAAGGGATATATACCGAGAAATTTGTCCTTTCTCCTGATAAAACATATACATTACATATTACACATATGACGTGGCCAGCTTGTTATTTTGAGTTCTCGATCAAAGTTGACGATGATATAACAGATCTAACAACAATGAACTTAACTTCGGAGCAAAAAAACCTGCTTGGTATTATTGAGGCTTCCGAGAATGAAGAGCGGGTTTTGGATCTCACCAGGCCTGAGCGGCGTCCCTTACTTTTGGTATTTAAGACACTTCCTCCGACGCTACAGCTATATTTGAGTCATTTTGGTTATGTACGAATCTTAAAGGGTTCACGGACTTCAGGTTGGCTCGATTACTATGGCTTCAATGACTTCCGTCGTGTCGCGTCGGTCTTTTGGTCAAATAGCTTCTGATACTCGTTAACGGCACGGGCTAGTGTCTCTGACTTCAGACTTGCAATAGTAGTTATTTGTCCCAACGTTGAGA
>DASPVU010000146.1:0-4482 GCA_035622215.1 Myxococcota bacterium
CATTTCAATTTGCGCGGTGAATAACCAGGGATCGTTAGTGAGTCCCTGCAGTAGCTTTTTTGATCCATCTATCGACCAACCTTATGATATCGTCCTAAATGCAGCGGCGACAAAAGCTTATGTAGCAAACCATGACGGCAGTATAAGCGTATGCGACGTTTTGCCATCAGGCTTGCTTGATTCCTGCGCTGCGACGGTCATCAGTACTGACAATCCACTTTTCGGGCTGCGCATTGACCCCATAAACAACAATTTATACGTGACTGTTTTTCAAGCTCCTGAAGATAATGTGGTTTTCCTCTGCCCGCTAAATGGCGACGGCAGTATAGGATCGTGCCAACCGCTTAGTGAGCCCGGAACTGGGGAGGTATTCGGCAGAATTGCCATCAACCCCGATTCCACTTGTGCCTACTTAGCTAGCGGGGAACCTTTCGTGTCCGTTTGCCCAATTCAACCCGACGGCTCCTTTGCCCCATGCAGGTCCTTTTCTTCTTCGCTCGCATTTACGTTCACGCTTGCGACAGAACTAAGTGCTAGCGGAAATACGTTGTATGTCTCAAACGGTGGCATAAATGAGGTTTACGCTTGCCCAATTATTGATAGTACTGCGTGCTCTCCCTCTAACGTAGGTATGTGTATTGCGAGCAATGGCAATGGTACATTTAATTTTAGTGGGTTCGACGAGATAACGAATTTATTTGCTAGTAGATTCGGGTTTCTCTATGTACCGAACAATGCCAACAACTCGCTTTCAATTTGCCCATTGACTTCCACCGAAACCATTGGCACCTGCCCTAACCCTGCCTTTTTCGACCCCACCTACAATATCATCCAAAGCGCGTGGCTCAGCTTTAGCAAGTAACGTAAAGGGCCCTTTTGTTCAATTCGACACAGAAGTTCCATCAGAGCGATATTGCCACCACCGAATTCAGCGAATAGCGTCGGCGCGTTGGAGGTAGCTATGAAGAGCTTCTTTGCTGCGGCTGTGGTTGGTTTTTTTGCTTGGTCATCCCTTGCTACGGTTTTGTATCTCGATCCCGCGTTAATCAGATGGAGACCCTCGGCGGACCAGCGGTGGTATCACTGCGATTATCAAAACATGGCGCTTTTTTTGATTCCTAATGACCTCATAATATCTGCCACTAATTTGGTGCTTGCGGCCAAGCAGCGCGGCAAAGCACTGTATTACGATTTCGATGAAGTCATAACTTTTGAATCCAAGGAACAGCTGAAAAAATACCTGACTATTTCCCACAAGACACCACGCCAATTTGAAGAAGATTTAGAAAGCTCGAAGGAAGAAGGGCAGTGGCAGCAGCAAGTAAGGAAAAAGAAAACCGTCAATCGGAGAAATAAAAATTACATAAAAGATATGAGCCCTGATGACGTGACTCTGTCCAAGACTTTTCCTTCCAAGTATTGGCTTACCCTGTCGCCCGACAAAAAAAATAAATACGCCATCGACAGAAGCACTTATAAAAGACTCAAGCAATCAAGAACCGCGGCGAAGATCACCGGAAATCACATGCAAATAAACTTCAAAGATTTCTTCAGCAATTTCAATGTGGAAATTGTGTCTTCGGTGCCGGACGAAACATCTCCTGAATAAGGAGCGGGCTCGGGTATTGATAAAACGGAATTATTAAATATCGGAGCGGGAGGATTTGAATATAGGGATATCGTTTATGTGGAAATTGATGGCAATTGGTGCGTTTGCTTTTGGAGTGATTATAACGTCGGGTGTTCGTGCAGGCGATCTCGAAAAGCGCAAGAGGAAAGCTCACGATACTTCATCGAGCGAAGAGACTGACGCGAAAAGACAAAAAACCTCGCAGAATGACCCGGGCTCGACGTTTGCCGACTTCATGGACGGTGCACTTGGGTGTTTCGATGAAGTGTGCCTTGAGAAGGAGAAACTGAAACGTAGATGTGAAATGCTCGAGCGCGAGAATAAGAAGCTCAGGAAGGAATCGGATGTTGCGGAAGCAAACTCCGAAGACTCCAGCAATGACTCTAGCGAAGACTCCCATGACCCTGTCATTGCGACCGTAACCCAAGCCGAAATTAATCTTGCCGACCGAAACGATCCGCGCGGCATTCTGGATGCGGAGCTCAGGCAAGCCAAAGCGAAGGGCCAAGAAGCTCTCAAAATCCAGAATTCGGGCAAGGAAGTTGACCTTTACCAACTCCCTGAGGATTTCGACTGGAAGGCATTTAGCGACATAAGCTTTGTCGGCAAGTTTAAGAATCTACGCCAAGTGCTCGACCAGGCCCGGCATCTTACCAAGTTGAGGATTCCGGGAGCTCATGCAAAACAATGCCTCATAGTTAACGGCGAAAACCGTCCATGGGCCAATCTGCAAGAACTGGCAATTGAGAATTTCACCATCCGTAACGAAACTGAACTAAACACATTATTTACTGGCTTGGCCAGCAAGAAATTCCAAGCCCCAAAATTGCAACGTCTCTCGCTCCGTTTTGACGAAACACTGGCCGGAGGATTTGATGTTGCTAAAGTTCTTACTCATCATAAAGGTAACTACGTAAACGCCTCCGCCCATTTATTAGGGGCCATCCAAAAGAGGCTTAAGCTTTCATCTTTCATTATCAATGGAATAGACATCACCAAAGAGGCAGAAGAGGCTGCCCAGAGCCTCACGCGAAATAATAGCGTTAAAAAATCCCCTCATGATAACGAGCAATAAAATGATCCAAATACGAGCACTGCTGTTGTTTATCTCGATGTTATCGGGATGGTCGCTTCTTGCGTCGGATGGCGAAGCAAACTCAGAAGAGTCGGATAGCGAAGCAAGCTCAGAAGAGTCGAATGAGGTAAACTACGACTCTGCTGGAGAAGAAAGGAAGCTAAAGGAAAAACGTATAGACTGGGCGAAAATCTTCGGAAAAAAACCTAATGCTACCGTCGAGGACAAAATATTAACTTACGAACAAGCTGAGTCGATGGCGGAAGAACTGAGAAAGAACACAACTTTGATCAAGCTGAGCCTGTCTGGCAACAACACGAAGTCAGATGGAGCCAAATGCCTCGCCTTGGCGCTTGAGAATAACACGACCTTGACCAGGCTCAAGTTTGATGGTGACACCATTGGCGGGGAGGGTATGGCGCATATAGCCGAACTGCTACGCAAAAACTCCACCCTAAGACAACTGGCAATAATCGCCGATGAGGGAAAGATGGTCGGCTCAATCGGCGTTCAGTCTTTATCCCAAGCACTGTGTCACAATTCGACGCTCACTCAATTGGATCTGACGGTCAATGGCAAGACCGAAGAAGAGGCAATTAATAGTCTCAGCCACATGCTCGAAGAGAACCATAGCTTGACAGCACTTTCTTTGCCTTGTAGCGGACTCACTGATCAAAAAATAGCATCAATAGCTAACGCCCTGGCGAAAAATACTACTTTGATCACCCTTGATGTTTCCACTAACGATTTCAAAGATGTCGGAGCACTCGCCAAAACGCTGCAAGAAAACGCCACGCTACACACGGTCCACATTCACCGAACTAGTGTAAACATAGATGGCTTTATGGCTTTGGCTAAGTCGTTAACGCGAAACTTCACATTGACTTCACTTTGGAAACAAGAAAAAGCGTTTGAAGATGCAGATGATTCCTTGTTAAAAGATAAAGACCCGACGGTCGCCGAAGAGAAAGAAACTAGAGAGCAAAAAATCAAGACCGCAAAATGCGTAGAAACAATCGCCCAGATGCTGGACCAAAATATTGCTTATCGGGCAGTTTTAGACAATCGGCCCATGAGAGTAAACAAGGCCAAATCCAAAGTGTTGGAAATTTATTTGTGTTGCCAGGATATTCCAGAGGATGCCCTCGAGATTTTAATTTGCTCGGTGATTCTCGACCAAGTCGCCAAAGAGAAAGGTTTGCTATGGGAAAAGCTTGCGCGTAAAGCCAAAGCAAAAAACGTGTCAGCGAGTCATGGCACGACCAATGATCAATAGGGCATCTTGGTTTGTGGGCTTGGTGATTAGCCTTCTGCTCATAGAAGGCAGTGTGCAGGCGCAGGTGGTGACCTTTAAAAAAAGAAGCGCCGTGGTCGCAAAACATACTCGGGAAACGCTTAAAAAGATGGTGCCCGAAGAGAGCATCGGAGTTTTTGAGCCGCATACGGATGAGCAGCGTATGTATCGTGGCATGAATTTTTCCAAGCTCTTGGCCAAAGTTTATGGACCCGCCTGGGAGCAATTCGAGGAGATTCTTTTTACGTGTCAGGATGGCTATCAGCCATCGGTGCCCGTGGCCAAGGTGAAAAATAACCAGGCGTATTTGGTATTTGAGCGGTTGGGCGGGAAATTTATTATAGATAATAAATCGCAGAACAGAACTAACGTGGCACTCGCGCCTTATTATTTGGTGTGGGAGAATATTAAAAATCACGGGATTAGGGCCGATGGAGTTGCTGATTGGCCCTATCAGGTGATAGCCATCGATTTAATCCAGTT
>DASPVU010000147.1:0-5252 GCA_035622215.1 Myxococcota bacterium
GCGTGGCCATCCAGTAGAAGCCTATACGCCAATTACTGGATGGCCGCCCGCCGCGCTACGATCGCGGTCGCCATGACGAGACTAAACGCATCCACGCAACAACGCCGGCTCGCCACGATGAGTCCATGCAACAATGCCCGCTCGCCCGAAGTTAGGCCGTCATCTTTTTGACTTCTTCGGCGAAATTGTCTTCTTTCTTTTCCATGCCTTCGCCGACTTTGAAGCGAGCCATTTTACTCACCGATATGAGAGCACCGGTCTTGTTTTTGATTTCGTTTATTAGACCAGAGACGGTGATATCGGGATTCTTTACGAAGGGCTGCTCCAAAAGACAGAAGTCCTTCTTGTGTTTCGCCATTTTACCGTCGACGATTTTATCCACCATGTTTTCTGGCTTTCCCGACGCCACCACCTGAGCTTTAAAAATCTCGCGTTCGCTTTCGATCCAGCTTGACGGGATGTCTGATTCGCGAATAAACGAGGGGCTTGCAGCCGCGATATGCATCGCTATATCCCGCACTGCCTGCAGCACCATTTCGTTATTTTTGTATTTGTTGTCGCTCAGTTTACATTCGGCAATAACGCCGATTGAGCCAGCGCCATGGAGGTAATGGCCGTAGATATCGCCGCCATCTAGTACAGCAAAGCGCCGCAAATCAATCTTTTCACCGATCGTTGCGACTTTGTCGGTAATCACACTTTCTACCTTTTTGCCATCGGGCATGGTGCTGTGATTAAGCAGATTACCTTCGATATTGGTGGCATCTTGGCAATTTGACGCATCAAAAAGCAGAGCGGTTTTGGCCAAGTCATCGACAAGCTTCTTAAAATCCTCATTACGCGCCACAAAATCTGTTTCACAATTGAGCTCGACCATGGCCGCTTTATTGGCGCCGGCGGCAATGGCTATCAGACCTTCTGCGGCAATGCGCGACGTCTTTTTGGCCGCGCGAGCCAAGCCTTTTTCGCGCAAGATCTTAATCGCGCCTTCCACGTTCCCCGCGCTTGATAATGCGCTCTTGCAATCCATCATGCCTGCGCCAGTTTTTTCGCGCAGCTCTTTTACTAGGGATGCCGATATTTCCATCATTTCCGTCCTCGTTTGCCGTTATGATAATGCTTCTTCGCTATCGTTTTCGCCGCTCTCGCTTTCGGTTATTTCTTCTTCAGTTTCTTCGGTGTCAGCTGCGCGTTTAGTGACAACTTCTACTTTCGGCCTCTTGCCGCCCTTGGCTGGTTTCGGCGTTTCGTCTTCTTTATCTTGGGCTTTTTGCCGACGTTCCGCTAATTCCGCCTGGTGGAGCATGTCTCCTTCTTTACACGCGTGAGCCAGTTTCTCGATGAATAGGCTGATGGAGCGAATGGAGTCGTCATTGGCGGGAATGGGATAGTCCACTTCATCGGGATCGCAATTGGTGTCGAGCATGGCGACCACCGGTATTTTCAGATTGTGCGCTTCTTTTACGGCAATGTGCTCCTTTTTCGGATCAATGATAACAATGGCCTTCGGCGGCTTGGTCATGTCCTTGATGCCCGACAAGTTCTTTTCCAATTTCTCGAGCTCGCGACTAAGCTTAACCACTTCTTTTTTAGGCAGGCGCTCAAAGGTTCCGTCCCCCGACATATCACTCAATTTGCGCAAGCGCTCGATAGATTGCTTAATGGTTCTGAAATTGGTGAGCATGCCACCAAGCCAACGGTAGTTCACATAGAATTGGTTCGCGCCAAGCGCTGAATCTTTGACCACTTCCTGAGCTTGTTTTTTGGTGCCGACAAAGAGAATTTTGCCGCCCTTGGCCACCGTGTTGCGCATGAACTCATAAGCATTTTTGAAGAGACCCACGGTTTGTTGCAGGTCGATGATGTGCACACCATTTCTTGGCCCAAAAATATAAGGGGCCATTTTGGGATTCCATCTGCGGGTTGAGTGACCAAAATGCGCACCGGCTTCCAGCATTTCGCGCATACCGATTTTTGACATATTTTCCTCGCTTAAGCCCTGTGGGCTTAAAATTTTCGGGTTAAACCTACAGTACTGGGCAGCGAGCTTCTCGCATAAAGCTAAATGTTACTTAGCACCCAAAGCCCAATACGGTGTGTACTTGTTGGGGCCTCATAGCAAACCAATCATGGCTTGACTAGACGCTCATGCGCTTGGCAATGGGAAGTCTTCGCGCATCGCCGAAGACTTTGTCGCTTACCATCAGAGGAAATGGCGCTTGCCGGCGCTTATATTCGGCGATGCTGATTTTCTTAATTATCTCATCAATCAGTGATCTGGGTAGTTTGGTAATGGTCTCTATTTCCGATGCGCTTTTCTCTAATTCTATAAAATTAAAAAGAATCTCATCCAGAACAGTGAAATCAGGCAGGCTATCTGTGTCGAGTTGATTATGTTTTAATTCAGCGGTTGGTGGTCGATTTATTATTGAATTAGGAATGATTTCCTGATGTTTATTAATCGTGTGCGCCAATTTCCATACTTGAGTTTTGTAAAGATCACCGATGGGAGAAAAGGCGCCACACATATCGCCATAGATGGTGGAATAGCCCACGGCCAGCTCGCTTTTGTTAGAAGTGGTGAGCATGAGATAGTTACAAAGATTGGTTAGCCCCATGATGAGCAAGCCGCGCACGCGCGATTGCAAGTTTTGGTCAAATATATCGGCTTCGTATGCCGATGCGTGGGCCTGCTGTTTTAGAAAAAGGCTTCTTAGCTGATTGACCGCATCTTCAATGGCCAAAACTTCGAGTGTGAGAGAAAGATTTTTGGTAAGAAGCTCGGCATCGCTCTCCGACTGCGCGCTGGTAAACTGACTCGGGAGAAAGATGGCGCGGACCCGTTTTTGACCAAGCGCGCGCACCGCCAGGGCGAGGCAAACCGCCGAATCGATTCCACCGGAAACGCCAACAATGACACCGCCACTTTGGCATTTCTCCACATAGTCACGAATGCCCATGGCAAGCGCTTCTAACAATAGGTCATAGCCATCCATCAGATCGAGAGATCCGGGGTTGTTAATCGGTGCACCTAGCTGATGAAGCACAAGGTCTTCTTGGCAGGGCGTAGCGTAGCCAGTTATCTCTCCTGTCTGATCAATAACCATCGATTGCCCATCAAAGAGCAATTGGTCATTGGCTCCCACTTGGCCTGCGACTAAGACGGTGGTGCGATGCGTTTTTGCCAGGGTGGTGAAAATACCTTTCCGTGTCATTGGCTTCGACATGGAATAGGGTGAGGAGGTTATGTTGATAATGGCATCCACGGGGCCAATGGCCCTAACGGCGTTATCTATCGGGTCAAAATTATATTTTTCCTGGCCTTCAATAACCTCATTGCTCCAGGCGTCTTCGCAAATGGAAATGAGCAATTTTTTGTCAAAGAAATCTAATACCTGGCAGGCATGGTCAGAAGGCGTTCGAAAATAACGTTTTTCGTCGAACACGTTGTAGTTAGGTAAAAGCAGTTTTTTTGCCACCACATGCCACTGCCCGTTTTGACACAATACCGCCGCGTTGAATGGCGCCTTGTTCGTCTCTTCAAGAATGGCGGCACCGACGATGGCCGAAATTTTACACTCACGAGAAATACGACCTAAGGCGGCAATCTGATCGGCAAGAAAATCACGCCGCACCAGTAAATCCTTGGGGGGATAACCCGGCAAGGACAATTCGGGAAATATTATGAGCTCCGCGCCCAATTTTTTAGCTCGCGAAGTGAAATCTAATATTTTTTGGCTATTGTGGGCCAAATCACCGATGGTGGGATTTATTTGCGCGATCGCAATCTTCATGATTTTTGCTCTATAACCAAATTTCAGCGCCCAAAAGAGGGCGCGCTCGGCGGATTATGGTTATTAAACTCTATCACTTCGCACTCTATCACCTATTTGTGTCGCCCCGCGGCTTGACCGCGGGGTCCAGCGCAGAATCGTTGTCGCCTGCGACTGGATACCGCGGTCAAGCCGCGGTACGACACAGTTCAGCAAAGAGGGCGTGCTTCTCCTGTTATATCGGGCAGATAACTAGATATTAAACCGTTGGGATTGAGTCGGGATAGATCAATGTGTAAAAGGAAGATTCGGAGGACATAAGTATTGTATGGAAAGCGATTTATATTACAGTATTATTCTAATACTTTGCCTATGTTTATCTGCCATATTTTCATTAGCTGAAACCGCGCTAACGAGCGTTCCCGAAACCTATATAAGAAAGCTCATTGAAGAGAAAAGAGGATTTATTAAGCCGTTTAAATTGTGGCTTAGGCGTCCTAATCGCGTGCTTACGGCCATCATTGTGGGCAATAATCTCTTCAATACCTTGGCGGCTGTTGTGGCCACAATTTTTGCCCAGCGGCTTTTTCAGCATTATGTGATCAGTATTGCCACCGGCGCGGTGACCATCGCGCTTTTGATTTTTGGCGAAATTACCCCAAAGACCTTCGCTCGTCACAACGCGCGCGCGGTGCTGTCTTGGGTGGTTTACTTAATCTATCCTGTGTATTTCATTCTGTTTCCCGCGGTGTGGGTGCTATCGCATTTTGCCGTTTGGTTGGTGAAACTCTTGGGCGGTAATATCGCGCGAGAAGGGCCGGTGGCGACGGAAGAAGATATCGCTTATTTGATTAGGCTTTCTCATGAAGAAGGAGTTTTTAAGCCAGAGCAGGGGGAGATGCTGCAAAGCGTCATTAGTTTTCGTGAAACTTGTGCCAGGGAGATTATGGTACCGCGAACCGATCTCTTTACCTTGTCGGTCGATGCCACCTTGGAAGAGATAACATCGCAGGTGGCCCAGCATGGCTTTACCCGATGGCCAGTGTATAGCGGGGACATTGACCATGTGGTGGGCGTGTTTCACGTCAAAGATCTTATTAGCTTTCAAAGCAATGGCGGCCAGCATTTCGTGTTGAAGGACCATTTGCGAAAAGTCATATTCATACCCGAATCGATGAAACTTGATGCCGTATTAAGAGAAATCCAAAGAAAAAAGGTCCATTTGGCCATCGTAGTTGACGAGTATGGTGGTACGGCGGGCATCGTCACCTTAGAGGATATTTTAGAAGAGATCGTGGGCGAAATCCGCGATGAATATGACCGTGAGGAAGAAGAAGAAACCATCAGGCGCATGGGTCCTGACTTTTTTATCGCTGATGGCCGGGCTAGTATCTCTGAGGTTAAGCGGGTATGCGGTATCGAGCTTCCAGAGGATGAGTCCTACGAAACCTTGGGCGGCTTTCTGATTTTTGTCTTGGG
>DASPVU010000148.1:0-7290 GCA_035622215.1 Myxococcota bacterium
CAACCTCTGGCGATTTGGCCAAGGTCGTAATCGCGATACAAAAATCTTATTATGGGACAAAGTCTCCCTTACCTCTCTCGTCTGCCATGACCAAGGAAATGTTGACCTTGCAAGGCCAACGCTTTGGTCTTGGTCCTAAGATCTCCGTAAAAGACAATCTTCTCGTATTCGAGTTCGGCGGATCTAACGCTGGCTATAAGGCATCGTGGATGGGATTTTTGGATCCAAAAGACCAAGGAATCACTCCACGGTCTGGCGGCATCGTCGCCCTGACAAATGGTGATGCCGGGTATCATCTTATTGAAGAGATTGTAAGCGCGATTGGTGAAACAATGTCTTGGCAATTTTTGATCAAGGAAAAGAAAGAACTTACTTTCAAGCCCATAACGCAGGCAGAACGATCAATGACAGGTATTTTTGATAAAAATGGTGAGACAATTTACATTACAGAAAATGACGGAGTCCTCAATTTCTGGGGACATGAAATCTACAAGGTGGATAACTTCACGTTCGTATCTGGCGAATGGCACCGCAACGTCTTTAAAATCAGTCCAGACCTGAATACGATTGTCGTTGACGTCAAATTTGATGGCCAGAGCGAACATCTGGTTCTTAAAAGAAAGCTCTAGACTTTGCGCTCGCTTAAAAATTAGCGACGGCTCAACTTCGATTTTTATCAGTGACTTCCATTCATGCTAGGCCCACTATCAAGAGACGATGATTGTGTAAAGATTCAACAGTTTCGGCGATCGATGATTTGGGAAGGAGATTTTATGGGAACTTGGCTGGCGCTCCTGTTACTACCGTCTTTTCTTCATTCTGCCGATCCAAATAAAAATTACACTGAAGAATAGGAAAACCTCGTTAGAGAGTGTGCGGAAAAAATCCCGCGACGCCTAAATATAGTTAGCACTCTTATTAACGAGCGCCTCCTCGATCAATATCCATTTACCGAGCAGTTTGACTACAAATTTGCCGCTTTCACCGACGGTGGAACATATCTGGCATGTGCGGCAAATGAACGACTCGACATCTTTTGTATTAATGGTGTAACACCAGAACGAATCGCTCGAAGAATATTGAGAAATAATATAACCTTGCTTAAAACATGCTCTTTGCCCAATACACTATTTCTTGGTCTTGAAAATGAGCAAAAGGCAATGAAACTAACCATTGAACAAAACTGCGGCGTGGATTGCCTATTTACTGATACTAAGTTTGAATTCAATCAAACGACAAAATCTCACGATAGTCATCCGTGGATGGCTACGCTAGATAAAAAAGCCAATCACATTTATGCAGTAAATCTAACAAATGCGGACGATTCTCGAATGCCCATATCAGGCTCCATATTTCGTGATGTCACTATGATCTATTGGAGCCCATATAGGGATCTATCCAGCGGCGAGAACGAAGTAACAGAAAGAGTTGACTACTGGCAGCCGGGCAGTGTGGCGTATTTGATGCTCGTCAAAATAGCGACCAAAAATATTCACAATCCTATGCTTGGTGGTAACGAAGGAAAATTCCGAAGACTAACCGATGAAGTTTCCGAGATTTTTCATATGGTGGACGACAAACTTGCGCTTGTAATGACATCAAATTCTAGCGGCGAACATGAATGTTACTTTTATAATTTAATGACGCAACAAAAAACGATATTACCCTACGGCAAAAAGTGTTCGGTGATAGCGTTTGAAGCAAAGAGTTGCTCTTTGCTGCAAGACAATGTCATCTATCGTCCAAAAATCTCGGTGCGCGAGTGCCTGGGAAAATCAAGCTTCGATCCTTTATTGGAAAGCATTCTCAAGGACCAATTAAAAAGCTGATAACATTTACAGCTCAACGAATCGCTATTAGACGCCAAGTCGGGGAATGAACTAGATCCGTTTGACAAGAGAATCGAGATGCTCACGAAGAATGGTTTGGATTTTTTTGTCATGAACTCATAAGAGTTCGAAGTCTTAAATCATTCTTCTTGTTTAGCCCATACAGCATAGACCTAACGTGTAGGAATATTCCTACCCGTTAGGTCTACGCTGTAACTACGCCACTAGAAAAATCTGTCAGGTAGTTTGGGCCACCTGTAAGTTTAACGCGTGCTTTCTGGGAGCTTGTTTGTCATGGTAAACTCAACCGTTGACGGGTATGCATTCTCGAAAACCACCTCATAGGTACAGATATTTTCCGGATCCCACGAAGAACCCTTTGTTTCCGCGTTTTTTAAGGTGATAGTTTTAATTTTTGTGTTATTAACAACTCCGATAACATATGATTTGGTTTCAAGATTATATAATTTATCACGAAGAGTGTCTGCAGTTATATACCAAGCGACAAATTCAGGAAAGTAAATGCCAAACCGCAATTGATAAAATTGTGTGTAATTGGGGATGCGGCGCACGATAAAATCGTCCCTGAAAGCCTTTTTTATGCTAGAAGTAAAACCATCTATTCTTTCTTTTGTATTGAACTCCGGACAATCATTATAAGCGAACCCCGATCCATAAGCGAACCCCGCTCCTAAAAATCCTGCTATTATGATAAAATTAGCTATTTTTTTCATATTCTACCTCTCAATTAAATTTGCCAATTAATAGACACTATTCTCTGGTTATTATTAACATTTAACGAACTTATTATCAACACCTGATCTTTCTCAGGCCTATCTATTATACAACAATATTGGGGACCCGCAACACAAGATCTATATTTTTCGATTATGGCACCGTTTTTACTTGTCTTTTTGCCCAATTTTACAGCGTTTCCCACCCGAATAGGGTATAGCCTATTCGTGTGAGAAACGCTGTATGTTCGTTTGTGGCCGTACGAGAGTGTCACTGAATGCAGGTTTGATTTGCTGTAGTAAAGGTATTAGCGCGCCAGATATTGTGATCGCAGCTTGGATGGGTATTCCCGTCGTAAAGGTCAAATAGCGCATTACCGCTTTCGCTAGTATCAGTCACTATATTGTTCCTGCTGCCCTTCTCCAAGGCGATCCCGTAGCTGCCATTGCCGAGGTTCTCCATTGTGTAGATGTAATTGTGTCGGCTTCTGTCTTCTTCTTTCACGCAGCTAGGCCCAGTTGGGCCGGTTAGAGAGCAACCCACAAAAGTGCCGGCAATTGTATTGCCATTCGCGCCTCCGTTGAGAATTTGATTTTGCATGCTGCCATTTTTTATCCAGACTCCATACACGCTATTATTATCTGCGCCAAAGTTGCTGATCGTGTTGTTGATTGCTCCATTTAGCAAAACACCAGCTCTACTTTGAACATAGTTGAAGCCTCCACTCACGACGTTGGAAGCAGCACTCCTTAATCCATACCGCCAACCACTGACCAATGAATAATTGACCGGTTCGCTGCCCGAGCCAAATCTCCCTTCAATAAATACGTCCCATACACCAAACAAAATATGGATAGCGGAACCAGTTTCGGTAAAATTTCCTGTTATTGCATGCCCATTGGTGAAGAGTTTCACATCACAAGCATCTATGTCGATACAGCCCCGCCGAGATGTAAGACCCTGCGAAGCAGAAAGATCAGCATCCACCGAATAGAGTCCAGGTCGGGTTATGGTGCAGCCACAACTTGTGATGGAGTTATCACATGAAGGCGAACGTTCAGCCCATCCCAGAGAGGAATAGAGCGCAAAAATTGCGAATAAGCTAGAGATTTGACGCCAGTTGCGATTTATCATTTTTTTTCCCGCATGATTCAACGTTCCCAGCATCCACTTGGAACTCTTGGACGAGAGAAGTTTCGCCGAAATTAACCACCCAGCCCTTTATACTTCATGAGCTCAGCGTATATCAAATTGTTAATCCGGTAATCACTTATCGCCCGACAAGAGCACGCGGTAGGCTAAAACCAGTGTTTTTTAAACTGCTGAAGATCTTCTTTGTAGTATTCGTTGTAAACCTCTTGGAGCGCACTCACTACTTCCTTCTGCGCGTTTAGACCCTTTTTAGCTTCGATTAATCTCTTGAGGTGTCTTCTTGAAGTAGTGACGCGATGTTTATTGCTCCGGCTGTCATCTGGTTTTGCTTCGATATGACAATTGGTTTGTGCGATTGAGACGTTCATATTGTAGGCCTCTTTATACGCGCTGCTCAAATCCTCCATAACAACAGTGTGATTCTCTCCTTCAGCTCTCCACGCTAGTTTTGGCGAGACCATATGGATTTCCCTTGCCGATGCTTCGTCAACGCTCCTAAATTGCTCAGACGATAATGGCTTTTTCTGCACTCCACCCGTTTCTCGAGCACTGTACCGCAAAATTCCTTGCTGGCCCGGCTCAATCACGATCGATTCTGATTTTAAACCGGCAAACGATACAACGCCCTTCGAGACGGTAGCTACGTCACAAATATTTACTCCTTCGAGATGCACAATGATTCGTTCTGCCATTTTATTGTGGATGGTAATGGTCCCTTTTCTGATAAATGCGCACATAGAGCGACCAAACGGGTACGCAGAGGCCTCCCAGGCTCCTTTCTCTTCTTCACGATCCGCTGCATAGTTAGTAAAAGATAGACCTAAGATGACGACCACAGCGTTTATCACCAATTTACTGCGTTCAAAAAGGTACATAACGATCTCCTCATTCTTGTTTCTTCCACCTAAAAACAATCCCGTAAGCAGTATATGCCGTCGACAAACATGACAATGGGCTTAAAAAAGGCAGCCCCTTCCAAGTACAAAAGCCACGAACAATTCGAACACGTTACTAAAAGGAATGGCTCGCTAACTCGCCCCTAAGGGGGCAAGATTGCGCTCGCCTTTTGTTCAATTGGTTGCCGGAAAACTAGAACAAATCCATGCTCGAGCTTCTCACCGGCCTAAAAAACGGTTTACGATTTCTTTGGCGTGCTCGATGGAGTCGACATGGAAAAGCTCAATTTGGCCTTGGCTGCGCCGAGCCGGAAATTCTCCGTCGCTGGCAAATCGAAGCACTTGTTTAGTATTAAAGCATGTCGTGCGTATGTAGCCGCGCCTAAGGCGCGCGAGCGCCATAAATGAGGATGTAAGTGCACCGCCAAAGGCTAAGAGTTTTCCAGAAGGTGCTTTGATGATGCCGTATTCAAGCAAAAACAAAAAAATTCTTTGGACTGCGGTTAATTTTTCGGAGGCAGTATGCTTGGTCCGCTCCGCAATGCTGCCGCACCATTGGTAAAAATCAGCCATAGCCGGATCGGTCAATATGGCCAAATGACCCACAACCTCATGCCAATAATCTGGCTCATATCCGCACAAAAGCGCGTGCAGCGGTCGCAGCTTTGTCGCGACAGGAAAAATTCGGTCTTTGAGCATGGCAAAATATCGATCTGGATGGGTTTCACCTTTTACCGCACGAATGCGCCAACCACAGATGGGCTCTAGTTTTTTTGCAATATCTAAAAGTTCGGGCCGCAGAGCATGGTTCGCACCAAGCGCGTTTATGCCCTCGTATTGATGGGGCATGCTGAACTCTTTGATAAGTGGTAAATTGTAGGTCAATAAAAGCCGCCACACATCGTCGTCATTGGCGTCTTTTAAGTTTTGTGCATCGCCATCCAAATTTAAGGCCCAAAACTGCTGATTCTCCAAAGTGGGAGTCATGGGGTCAAGGCCAGACAAAATCCGCTTGAGGCGGTCTTCTGTTAATAATGGGAGAAGGGCATCATCATCCCAGGTGTAATACACTCTATTGCTAATAGGGTCTGCCAAATATTCTTTAATACGCCTTTTCACGGCACGCCGAGCAGTCGAAGGATTTTTGGCTATTGCCACCAATTGAACCGGATATCGGGCGTTTTTGCCCAACACCCAGTCAAACCGCTCTGGAAATATTGCGCGGCTAATAAAGGCTTTGGGCTTCCACCATGATGGAACCGGACGAGTCTCTATTTTAGCCGCGGCAACTTGCTCCATAAACTAGATTCCCAATGCGCCCCAGCGGGTATGAGAAGCTGGTTTTTTATGAGCCTTTTTTAGGCCGAACAAGCGTTTAATTAATACTCTGAACATGAGCGTCTCCTTTGTGGGTTATTTTTATAATACTAAAATACCAAAGATACGAAAAAACAGCCAATAGAAAAAGCCTATCAGCGTTATTACAGCGCATATCATAAAGATCCGAACCAGTGAGCGCAGGAGCTTTGGGCAAGATTTGGTGAGCAATGAGCGATAATATCCGGCATATTAGCGTGAAAAGCGAACCAAATCCTGGCCAAAGAAACAAGCTTAATGGTTCGGATCTTTATGATATGCGCTGTAATCCCCACTTTCGTCCCTAAAGCAAATGGGGATTCCACAGCGGAACTTCTAGTTCCCTTTCACCGTGCCATAGAGTCTTTGACTCATGGCTTTTGCATACTCTTCGCTAGTCTGACCGTTTTTCAACTCCCGCGAACTTGCATCCCAGTCCCAAACCCTCGCAACTTCATCTTTGTGACCTGAATCGGCCCGAAACTTGCCCATTCTAGGATCGAGGAAGAGTACGGTTGATGTTCTGATCTTTTTTGTTTGTGTGGGGACCCTGTGCAGGCTTGCGCTGACCATCGGTAGCAAGCGATGTAGTGGCTCACCAAAATTAATGATAAAAAAGCCATCCTCAGTGACGAGCTTTTGCCATTCGCCGTTAATTTTTACTTCAAGGCCTTCCTCTACCGCATCAAGGACAGTGATATAGCCCCAATCAGTATGCGCATCTAATCCATGCGGCTTATCAATTATCTTTGGATCATAATGATTAAAGACAAGAAAAAAGGATCCTTCCCCCGCCGAGCATCCAGCGGTGGCATTAAACCAAATGTCTTCTGGCAGCTCAAACTTTCTCAGAATCGCGCCCAGAATCTTAACCCCAATCTCTGCCATCTGATGACCTACCGTTTTCACTGGAGCAGGATACGCCCTGTCCCAGTTGTCTCGCTCCAAACAAAAACGGACGCTTTGCGATTTTTCAGACAGAAGGTAGCCGTTAACAAAATCAAGCATGCCGAACTCTGTATACTTCTTGTCCTGCGTGAAGCTATGCGCGAAGTCCCGAGATTTTGAGATGTCAATCTCGCTTGGTCTCTTTACCCTAAAGAACCCGACGGCAAGAGCCTCGTCGAAATCCGCATCACTAGCAAAAACCAATTTCCCATCGTCACGGATTTCGGCAGTTTTCATATGATATGACATGCCGAGTGCAGCCGTGCCGGTCATGATAGTAAAAATAAAAGCCAGACATTTTTGAGCGTCCATCTCGATCTCCGCAAACTTACAAAGCTAATACCAAGTTCCCCTGATTTTGCTTGCCTATAACC
>DASPVU010000149.1:0-9974 GCA_035622215.1 Myxococcota bacterium
AATGTCAGCAAAGAGAAAAAAGCCAAGGCGACGACGGGAAGGTCTTGGAAGGACCTCGCATCATAAACTGCATCTTGAGCCCGATGGACAGGAAATATCTGTAAAAACTCGTCGTAGCGATCGAGCAATTCCTCTTCTGAAAAGACCTGAGAGTTGCTGGTGTCGACATAGCGCACATAATGGCCTCTCAGCTGCGGCAAAAGCAAAACAGGTTGATCGAGCCTTCGATCGCGCGCGACCATCGGAACCAAGAGAGCAAGTCGTTGGAAATCGACGAAAACGGGCAGAGCGTGTAGCCCCATCTGCTTAGCTAAGGCCCGGATCGCATCAGCAAATGACATTTGGTAAAAAATATCGACCGAATTTAAATCTAAGGAGCCCAGATCGAAAAAATCCGCCATCGGTTTCAACAAGGCTTTAAGCACCTTGTACATCTCGTATTCGCGGCCAGTTCCCTCGGGAGCAACCTGCCACAATCTGAAGCGCTCAATTTTGGGTCGGAGGGCCATAAATCAATGCTCCATCGGGCATCGGATCAGTGAGCGGTAATCAGGACTCGACTCTAAGAGCTCGTTATGAGTTCCAAACACCAGCGAGTTGTCTTGCCCTAGCATGATGACCCTGTCTGCTAGCGAAAGTTCGCTACCCAGAAAGGAGGTAAAGATCGAAGTCCTTCGCGCCGTACGTAGGTTGCGCAATATCGTCAGGGCAGTCTCTTCGTCGATGGCGTCAAAAAATTCGTCAAGTAAGATGAGATCTGGATCATGAAGAAGGGCCTGCGACAACAGGAGTCGTTTCTTTTCGCCCAGGCTAATATTTGCTCCATGGGCCAAAATCGGCACGAGAAGCCCTAAGGGTCGTCGGTGAAACAGATCAAGGACGCAGGCTTGCTTGAGTGCATCCACCATCTGACCCTCCCTAATAGTCCGATTGAAGAGAGTTAAGTTGTCTCTAAGGCTCGCCTCCATGACGTCGGCGTCCCGATCCAGATTGGCCACGCGAAGTTTCGTGAGTTGTTTCGAGTAATGAATCACGCGACCAAAAGTGGGCACAATTTTGCGTCCAAGCAGACGTAACAAGGTGGACTTTCCCGACCCGTGGTCCCCCACCAACCCAATTAATTCTCCGCGCCTTATGGTTAGACTAAGGCTTGCTAGAACAGGACCTCGCTCTCCCCGATAGGAAAAACTGACGCCCTTAAGCTCCATGAGAAGGTCTTGGCTGTTTGGTCTCGCTAGGGTTATTGGCTCTATCCTATTATTGACTTCCTGCTCAAATGTCCGTCGCCTCTCCCCTTCCTCGACCACGCGCGGATGATTTTTCAGTAGTTCTTTCGCGGATACTAAAACACCGTAGGCCAACACAAGCACGGAGAAAATTTCCGCCAGAGTTACGCGACCGCTTTCCCACACACTTGGCGTGATCACAAAAAACAGCACCAAAAAAATCGTGACGGGGACGGCCGTGGATAGCATGATGGATTTTTTTGGCGGGCTTAAGGTCCTTAGTTCCGTTGTCAGCAAGCCATCTACGACAAAGGCCGTTTGGCCCATGGCGCGCATGTCAAGAGCAAAAGAGGCAGCGGGAAGAACCGAAGTTTCTTTCGCGCTCGAAACCTCGGAGATAAAAGCCCAGAGCAAGCTTTGCAAAATCAAGACGAACAATAACGCAAAAAGAGCAATAGTGAGCATCGAAGAAATCATCAGACTGGTGGATAGAACGACGACGATAAATCCCCAGCAAAAATAGCGTTGGCCAAAATAAAATACGGTTGAAAGAATATTGTCGGGGAGAGAGGCTAAAACGCTACGGGCAACACTAAAGGGCATCTCGTCGAAAATCCCATAAGATGCCGTCGTCAAGCTCGACGTTAAGTGCTTAGTTTCTCGACTAACCATTTGCCTCCATGAGCGAGTTATGCCTAGCCAAAAAATCCACAAGCCAAATATCATCCACGCCAATAACATCATAAGGCCGGTGAGCAACAATCCATCCGAGAGCTTGAGGCTCTTGCCCACATTGCCGACAAGCAAACCAAATAGGGCAGCAAGCGCAACAAAGATAATGCCAGAAAAAATGCCCACGACGATGGACGATATCTTCGTGGGCATATCCAACGAGGAAGACGTTGATTTGGGCGTCGCCGATCTTGTGCCAAAACCCTCACCTTTGGCCAAGGCGATCAAAAAATTGCTGAAGCGCGTTCGCAGTTCCCGATAAGTCAGTGCATAGCGCCCTCGCGCGGGATCGTTGATGTAAAATTTCCCCAAAAAATAGCCTTCGAAGACGACAAAATGGCAGGCATCGAAGAACAAGATGGCGGGAGCCCTTTGTTTCTTAAGGTCAGAGGCTAAGCATTTCTTCGCCTTGGCAAAAAGATCAAACTGCTGTGCCGCTTCGATAATGGACGCGGCGTCGGACCCTTGGCGTGAAGTCTTGCAGGCGCGGCGCAAATCATAATTGGTCGCGTGACGACCAAAGCCGTCAAGAATCATACCCAGACAAACGGCACCGCATTCAATAGGATCAAGTTGTAGACGCACAGGCGTGGTAAAAATAAACGGCCGAAACATGTCATTTTACCTGCACGTGTGCATGAAAAACGGCTGGCCATAAAAGCTCTAAAAGTGTCGGTTCTCGGTAAATCACGTCGACATCGACGATGACCCCAGAATCAAGCGCGAAATTGGGTCCAGGCCCCGTCCAGGCGTAGCCGGTCTTTTGCGCCTCGTTTCGCTCTAGGCGCAGCACCACCACAAAGGGCTCAGCCTCAATTTTTTTGCGAATATACTTGGCAATCTCTGGGATCTTGATGATGGATTGCACTGCTTCTTTGGTCATGGGCAGCTTGCCCACTCTTTTTACCGTCGCACGCATGTGGCCATGAATATAGGGATCGCTAATCGAAGGGTCCACCAAGGCCTTCATCCCTGGATCAAGTTTTTTGCCCTCGAGCGACGAAACAAACCCGACAACTTCCAAGTCCTGCCGCGGGTCACCACGGTTGGTCACGATGGCGATGGCCTGCCCAAAACCTACTTGGGTATCGGGATAGGCGATAATCTCTCCCAAGACGCCGTCCACTTTAGCGAAAATAGGAATTACGTGATTATGATGATCTCTGAGCCTAGCCATCGCTTCACCGCGATGAACCAAGTCCCCTTCTTCAAGAAGCCATACTTCCACCGTGCCCGCCTTTGGGCTCAATACCTGCTTGAGATCGCCCTGAAGCAGCAAGATGCCAATACCATGAACTTTCTGGGGATAGCGAAACACCGCACAAAAAATGGCACCGCCCAAAACCAGCGCCACAAAAAGCAAAAGCATGGGCCACAGCAAAATATCCCCACGCACTCGCCCACCAAAATCTCGCTTTAAGGAAAATCGCCCCATGCTCCTTACTAGCACTATCTCTCAGCCAGTTTCCCGTTTTTGTACCTAGAATGTCCCCTCTCCCGCACGCTTGCGTGTGAAGGATGGATTAAGGGAGGGAGCCAATCACCTCACCGGATACGTCATAATCATGACTATCGGTAATAACGACTCTTACCATATCGCCAACCGCGACGGGCTTCTCTGAAGAAATATAAGTTAGGCCGTCGATGTCGGGCGCTTGCGACCATAGGCGTCCTTTAATTAAATATTCGTGCTCATCGGACTGGCCTTCCACTACGGCTTCGATTTCTTGGCCTAAAAGACCTCGCATCTTAACCGCGGAAATCCCCCGCTGAATCGCCATAATTTCATGGAAACGCCGCTCTTTCACTGATTTTTTCACTTGATCTACAAAATCATAGGCCTTGGTGTTTTCTTCATTGGAATACTGAAACACACCCAGGCGATCGAATTGGTTTTCAACCACAAAATCGCATAGCTCTTTAAAATCGTCTTCGGTCTCTCCGGGAAAACCTACCATTACCGTCGTGCGCAAAACCAAATCTTTAATATTACTGCGCAAGCTCTTGATAATCGAGTTCAAGCGGCCTTTACTGCCACCCCGCCGCATGAGCCGCAAGACATTCTCCGAGCCATGCTGCACGGGCATATCAATATAGGGCAACACATTCTTTCGATCAAAAGCCTTAAAATAGGCGTCGCTGAATGTGCGAGGATAGGCATACATCTGGCGCAGCCATTTCACACCATCCACTTCAGCCAAGGCCGTCAATAGATCCGCAAGCTGTGGTCGGCCGGGCAAATCAAAGCCATAGGCCGTAAGATCCTGGCCGATCAGGTTGAGCTCCATGACACCTTTCTGTGCCAAGCGGCGCGCTTCAAAAACCAAGTCTTCTATGGTTCGACTCCGTTGCTTGCCACGCAATTTTGGGATGATACAAAAGGCGCAGGCGTTATCGCAACCTTCGGAAATGCGCAGATAGGCCGAAAAAGACGGAGAAGTATTAACCCGCGGCAAATCAAATTTTTCTATATAAGAAAGTTCATTGGATACGAGATTTTTATGTTTTTTTCCTAATTTAACTAGGCTATCGCCCAAAACCGAAGCCACTAGAGAATAGTCAGAGGTACCAAAAAAGTGGTCTACTTCCGGAATGGCTTTTTCTAGCTCCGATGCATACCGTTGAGCCAGACAGCCCGTAACAATCAGCTTCTTTTTGCCGCCTGAACCCACCTTTATTTTGGCGAGAGACAAAATAGCGTCGATGGATTCTTCTTTTGCTTCGTTGATAAAGGCACAGGTATTGACCAAAAGCGTGTCCGCTTCATCCACGCTATCAACCAACTGATGGCCAGCGGACTCCGCCATGCCGAGCATGTGCTCGGCATCCACACGATTTTTTGGACAACCAAGAGAAGTTAAATGAACTCGAGCCATATCCTAGGTTTTGCCTTTGATTTTTATATTACGAAACGCATCGCCCAGAGTGGTTCTTGCAGAACCTCGGCCCTGCTCACTGAGATAAGATTTATAGGCGCGTTTGGTTTCTGAATCGGCCGCGGCCTTCTGGCTCAGCGATATACGCTGCCTCGCCATTTCCACCGCCGTAACGATCACATCAATTTCATCGCCGACTTTGACATTAACGCGACCTTGATCATTGTCTCCCTCAACCAGATCTCTCCTGCTGCAAAAACCGGTTAACTCGCCATCTAGCTGACAAACTACGCCGGCGCGCATTACCTCAATTACCTTTACTTTGTGAGCGCTGCCTTTTTTAAAATCGGTTTTCCACTTTTGCCAGGGATCGCCGTGCACCCGCTTCATCGAACAGGTCACCCGCTGGCGTTTCTGGTCATAGCCCAAAACCGCCACTTCTACTTCTTGACCAACGCTAAAGGATTTTTCTAAGGGATCGTCGCTTCTCACCCAAGAAACTTCGCTTCGGGGGACCAAACCATTGCTCCCTTCATCAAGCTCCACAAAGAAGCCAAAGTCATGGATACTGGCTATCTTGGTTTTAATCACAGCACCGGCAGGAAACTGCGCTGACAGCCGTTCAACCGGGCTCATCTCCAAGGCCTTGGTGGACAAAGAAATTCTTCGATGCTCTTTATCCACCCTTAGCACGAGCGCGCGAACATGATCGCCGATCTGCCAATGCTGCGAAGGATGCTTTATGCGATTCCAGGTGATTTCGCCCATGTGAATCAGGCCTTCCACCCCATCCTGCAACCTCACAAAGGCGCCAAAATCAGCGAAAGCCACAATATCGCCTTCCACTTCCGATCCTGGCTTAAACGTCTTCTCGATGGATTGCCAAGGATCAGGGTTAAGATCCTTGATGCTCAACTTGACCTTCTTGTTTTCCAAATCCAAGCCAATGATTTTTGCTCGAATTTCCTTGCCCACCGGCACAAGCTCTTTAAGTCTTGGCTTTTTGTCCCAGGAAATATCGCTTGCATGTAAAAAGGCGTCCACCGCACCCAGGTTCACAAAAACACCATAGGGCATAACGGCGCTCACTTGGCCCGAAACCACATCACCAAGCTTGTGCTGAGCGAAAAAGGCGTCCTCATCAAGTTTGCGCGCCTTGGCCAACAATTCCCGTCGAGAAATTACGATATTGCCGCGAATGGGATCAAATTCAGCTATCTGCACCGCAATCAAGGGGTCATCGATGGCGGCCATGCCTTCTCTGCGTCCAAGACCAGTACGCCCAAGCGGCAAGAAGGCGCGCAAACCAAAGCCCTTATCGGCATCCTCACGGGATTTTGCAAAAAGCGCTACCGAATAGCCTCCCTTAATCTCACCGACCACGTAACCCTTAACCGTTTCATTTTCTGCCTTGGCCTTTATAGCCTTTTCCAGCAAATCCAGCTCAACGGCTTTGACTTCACTGCCGGTAAAGGGCCTAGAACTCGAAGCGTTCGCCGCGATGGCGTCTTCCAAATACACACGCATAGTCTGGCCGGGTTCGCGATTAACCCCACAGCACAATTCCTCGTTGGGTACGAACACGGAAATGACGCCCCCGTCACGTGCAAGGGTCACGGTGATGCCATCTGCTTCGATGGTTTTGATTTGGCCATCATGGACGAGATTCCAAAACGGCTCGCCCTCAACCGCCTTCAATTCTTCGTCACTGTAGCTCACACTGGGCCTTGTAGTAACTCTTTGGGATTTTTGTCTCTTCTTTTTCAGGGCCTCGATTTTTTTGGTTTTGACTTCAGGACTCGCCGCTTCTTTATTCAATTCGTTATTCATCATGCCCTACCACTAACATCTAGGCGGTGTTTACTCACTGTCCTACACCAAAGCAGAGAAAAATACCATACGGCCCAGCAATTTGAAGGTCTTCTATCGCTATTGCGAACACCAGGCGCAGACCTTAATGTCGACTACAGTTTATCAACTTGGAAATCGAAGAAGTGTCTATAACCGCAGAAATTGCCAAAGAATTTCGTTTTGAAGCAGCGCATTTTTTACCCAATGTGGCAGAAAGCCATCAATGCCATAAAATCCATGGTCATAGCTATCGCGTTATTGTGCGAGCCGAAGGAAAGCTTGACGAGAATTTGGGATGGGTAATGGATTTAAACGACTTGTCCAAAAAGTTTGCCCCGGTTCTAGGAATGCTTGATCACGCATTGCTCAATGAGGTCAAAGGGCTAGAAAACCCCACGGGCGAGAATGTCGCATTATGGATCTTGGTTAATCTGGGCGAACGCTTAAACGAATTATCATCGGTAACGGTGGAGGCAACCAATCGTATAGCAATTACCATCAAGCGAAAGGATGTGGATTTCACTGGTTATAATCATATGAAAATAGCCGATTTATCGGAGAAAATTATTCATGACGAAACGGATTAACACCTGTAATATATACTATATAAATGCTGCGCCGGCTTAAATTTATAAATTATAACGTCCGTAAAACCGCGGTATTTGCTCTGGTAGTTTGTATTATTTCCGCCTGCGGCACTACCGCCTCGGCGAAGCGGGCTAAGGGAAAAACTAAGACACTTGTGGCAGAAAGAGCGCCGCTAAACGACGGCGATCGAGCACGTTTGCTCTCGATCGCCAAAAGCGCGCTTGGGAAGCCTAGCTTGAAGGTGGGAAAGCGATCTTTTAGAAGCGATTGTTCCGGGACTATCAGAGCCATTTTCACTAAGGCGAAAATCGGTCTTGGCGGCGTTATCAAGAAAGATAACGATAACGACGTGAAAACTATCTACCGATTTGTGCAGAAATATGGGTCGGTAATTAGGGAGGAACCTCTGGTGGGCGATCTGGTGTTTTTCCACAACACCTATGACCGGAGCTGCAATGGACAGATGAATGATGCGCTCACCCATGTTGGGTTGGTTGAGAAGGTAGAAGGCCAGACAGTTCATTTCATTCATCACCTAGGTCGATCCATCATTCGCTCGAAAATGAATCTCTCGCTGCCTAATGAAACCTACGATCCAAAAACCAGAAAACGGATCAATCACATTCTACGCCGCGCCGAGGGACAACACCGCGCCTTCACTGCTGCTCAATTATTCGCCGGCTTTGGCCGATTATAGGCTCGAGCTAATGGAAATGTTCTTTGAGGCGCGCGAGTGTCTTAGCGCCTAGCCCTTTGACCGAAAGCAGATCGTCGATAGTTGCAGCTCTGTGCGTTTGAAAAAAACTATGAATGGCCTCTGCCTTTTTACGGGAAATACCGTCGACATGAGATAGATCCTCCACATTGGCCAACTGTATTTTAATTTTCATGCCACATAAAAACGGATGTGGCGGGTGCGCACTGTGGCAGGCGGAATCGCCGGGCAAAAGGTTATCGCGAAAATTCCACGCAGCGCCCAAGATAGCGAGAAGAAAAACGAAGCCCAACAGGTTTAGCCAATAGATCAAAGACATAGGAGCCCCATGATAGCATTAGGCGATTCAGAGTTGAGCCCGAAAAAGATAGAAGAAATAGTGTTCGCCAGTGTCGGCGTAGAAATTTGCGAGATCGCCCGAGAAAGAGCCGCCAAGGGCTATCAGCTCTTAAAAAATGCCAGCTTTTCTCACGAACCGATATACGGCATCAATACGGGTTTCGGCGCTCTTGCTGAAATACGCATAGATCAAGCTGACCAAGAAAGGCTGCAACAAAATATCATTTTGTCGCACGCGGTGGGCCTAGGCGATCCACTAGATTTCTATACCGCCAAGACCTTGATGTTATTGCGCCTCAATACGTTGATTCAAGGTTATTCAGGCGCAAGTCTCGCGCTCATCGGTCAACTCGAGCGGTTGATCAATGCCAACTGTGCCCCATATATACCGAAAAAAGGCAGTGTCGGAGCGAGCGGTGACTTGGCGCCCCTAGCCCATCTGGGCTTGCTATGTTTGGGCCTTGGTCCTGCCTTTGTCGACCAGCAACTAACCAGCGCCGACCTGGCCTTGCGCCACGCCCAAGTTGAACCGCTCCGTTTAGGCTTGCGAGATGGACTCGCCCTCATCAACGGCACCCAGGCCATGGCGGCCATCGCTGCCATCTCATTAAGAAACTGCGTTTATTTAAGTCACTTAGCGGATTTGATTGCCAGCATGACTCTTCAAGCCTTGGGCGGCCATGTCGCGCCCTACGATGCGAGGATTCACGCGCTCAAGCCGCACCCAGGACAGATAAACACGGCAGACCATATGCGCCGATTTCTCGAAGGTTTCGAGGATGAAGCTTCGATAAAGAGCCAACTAACCCAAGATCCCTATTCATTGCGATGTATACCGCAAGTACATGGAGCAACTAAGGATGTTATTAGCCACGTGCAAGAACTGGTATTTCGCGAAATAAACTCGGTTACGGACAATCCTTTAATATTCTTCGCCGAAGATTTTAGCGATTTTGCCATTTTAAGCGGCGGCAATTTTCATGGTCAACACTTGTCACTAGCGCTCGATTACCTCGCCATGGCCATGGCTGAGCTTGCAAGCATTGCCGAGCGTCGCATCGAACTTTTGGTCAATGCCAAGCATTCCAATGGATTACCGCCATTCTTGATTGAGGGCAGCGGCCTCAACAGCGGCTACATGATACTGCACGTCACAGCGGCCGCCTTGGTAGGCGAAAACAAAATCCTCTGCCATCCCGCAAGCGTCGATAGCATCCCGACATCGGCCAGCCGCGAAGACCACGTCTCCATGGGAATGAACGCCGCAAACAAACTAGTAGACGTGATAACCAACACCACAAGCGTGCTCGCCATCGAATTAATGGCCTCCTGCCAAGCCCTCGATCTGCGTGAAAAAAAATACGTCAGCGAAAGCGCAAGTCGTGTCCACAAACTCGTCAGAGAAGTCGTCCCCTACAGAAAGCAAGACGGACTTTTCCACAACGACCTAATGCAAACCATCTCCCTGCTCAAGACAGAAAAAATGAAACAATTTACCCTTTGTGAGTTTCCTTGTGTTTAGGCGCTAACCACTGTTACAGCGGTTAGCATAAATTTCGGAATGGCTTTTGGGCTATCGCCTGCAGAATCGGCCGGCTGAAGAATTCTGTTAGATCTCCGGCCTAGGGCTTCGGCGATAGCCCAAAA
>DASPVU010000150.1:0-9943 GCA_035622215.1 Myxococcota bacterium
CGAGCGCACCGTAACGCTCGGATTATACATGAGCCTAAAATTCCTCGTCTTGCTGTCCGCATAGTGAAGGAAATTAAATCTTCTCACTTTGTAGGGGCAGTTGTTTGAGCAATACCGCGTGCCGACACACCGGTTATAGACCATCTGGTTTATACCCTCTCGTGAGTGGTTGGTTGCAGCTGTTGGGCAAACAACTTCGCAAGGGGCGGTCTCGCAATGCATGCATGGTACGGGTTGAAAAAAAGTTTTCGGGTTCTCGCTTTTCCCTTCATAATAGCGATCCACTCTAATCCAGTGCATTTCGCGGGCATTTTGCACCTGCGCCTTGCCCACTATTGGAATATTATTTTCTGCCTGACACGCAATGGTACACGTATTGCATCCGATGCATGACGTTAAATCTATAACCATTGCCCAGGCATAGCGTGCGTCTAAGCGGTTTTTCAAAAGGCTCGATTTCTTTACCTGGTTCGCAACAATGGATTGCGGACTCTTTAAATACTCTTTGAGATCACCGCGACGCACAATCTGTCGATCTTCCATGCGATAATGCACATGGGTCCGGGCAAGTTCCCATTTTGCATTCTGTTTGCGTATTTTTATATTTTTAGAGAAATATGACTCGCCATCAAAGAGCTTATACGCGTCAAACCCTCGATTGATACCCGTTTGGGTCGCGCGCGTTCTACCATATCCAAAATATACCGTGATGGCATCGTCGGGATGCCCGGGAATCACGAGCGCAGGCGCCTCTACTTTGCGATCTTTTATGCGAAGCTCGATCCTATCTTCATCGTCGATGGCGAGCTTTTTAGCAGTATGAGGACTTAGCAGTGCCGCATTATCCCAAGTCAACTGCAGAATGGGCTTTGGCAGCTCCTGGAGCCAGCCATTATTAGCATATCGCCCGTCCCATATGGTCGGATCTGGTTTAAACGAAATTTCTAGACCGTCACTCTTTTCTAATCCTTGAATTTGGCTAAACCAATTTTCCCTGAGTCTGACCTTTATGGAAGGACTAGGGACGTTTTCTATTAGTCCGTCGTGAATTGCCTTTTCCAGTGCCGCCTTTGACATGCCTTGCTCTTCCCAATAATTTTTGAGTAGCTTGTAAGACGAAGTTTGGGCATCACCGCGCAAAATTGCCAACAATTCCGATGCTGAGCGGCTGTCGTTAAGAGGGGCAATCAGTGGCTGAATCAAGCTCACAGTGCCATCAAAGGCTTTGGCATCGCCAAAGGTCTCTAAGAAATGCGACTCTGGAAGATGCCATTCGCATAAATATGAAGTCTCATTTTCGTAGAGCCCAAAATGAATCTTAAGTTTGGCCTTCGCCACATTTTTGGCAAAGCCAAAAATCTCTGGCGACGCATACATTGGATTGGTGCCGAGCATTACGAGCGTGCTTACTTTACCTTCGCTTAGGTCTTTTATCAGATCCTTAAGCGATTCAGCCTGCATCATCTTGTTAGCCTCGGGAGGCGCGATGAAGATTACTGTTTTTCCATGATTTTGCAAATAATCATTGATGGCATGGGTAACTACATGAACCGCAGGGGGCTGTTGATCACCGGCGAGTACGATGCATCGAGACATATTGTTAAGTAAGTCGCTTGCGATCGCGTTAATCTCCTTTTGATGAACTTTCGTCCACGCGGGCGGCTCTTTGAGATTCTTTAGGCCCAAGGTTTTTGCCAGCAAAAGTGCAAAGCCGAGCATTTGGCTCGGTTTTAGAATAATGCGATGGTCAGCGCAGCTTCCTGTAAGACTTACCGACGAATCCACCATGTAAAGACGATTAAATGATGCTCTGCCCATGCTGTCTTTATTGGTTATCTTTCTTCTTTCGACAAAGGCACGAGCGTAGGCTTGTTGCGCTTTATTCGGGCCCAAAAAATCTGCATCGAGACTGACTATCACCGATGCCTGCTCAAACCGATATAATGGGCGCAAGTCTTGATCAAAGGCCATATTCGCACCTTTGGCGACAAAATCAGAATTGATTACGTCATAGGTGTGCCACTTAGCACGAGCAAACTGCTTAAGAAATGATTGCAGCCCGTTGGCTAAGGTTGGCGAAGTAACAGTATTCGTTAGAATCCGCACGCCTTCGCCTAGATTTTCTTGCCACTCTTTTGACAACGAAGCAATTTGTTGCTCAAACGCGGCCCAGGTGGAAATCTCACCCAGATGCAAAACACCCTTTGACCGCATAGGATCGTAAAGAGAGAGAATTTCTGCTTGCGAGAAAATGTCGGTTGCGCCTAAAGAAGCCGGGTGCAGGGCGTTACCCTCAATTTTCGTTGGTCTACCTTGGTGGCTTTCCACCAAGATACCCTTGGCATAACCGTTAAATGAAGACGACGATGCAAAGAAGAGTTTTTCATATCCCAAGCGCTCACTCTGTTCTGCCGTAAAGGGAAAGATTTTTTCGGCTGGCATTTTGGTACAGGATGCAATGCCCGCCAACGCAAAAGATGCGCCCATGAGCTTCAAAAATTCTCTACGGCTTTGTTCCGTTTCCAGTCCTGCCCATATCGACGCTTCCTTCGGAAATTCTCGAAAAAAACGTTCTTTAAGACTATCTGAAGTAGATAGCTCATCCAGGCTGCACCAAAGCGCTTGTTCGCGATCATCTGCTAACGGTGACATGTATAGCAATCCATAAGGTGTTCTTTATGAATGTTATAATTATGAAGGAGCTCTTTTCCGATAATAAGCTGATTCCCAGGTATTTTATATTCCGCGTTGAAGATTTTATCTCTTGGCCTAAGAAATTTCTCCGGTTCTCGATGACACGATAAACAGTCTCTCATGTAAAAGGTTCTATCCTTTTCCGTGAGTGGCATACGATCAATTTCTCCGTGACAACTTGAACAACCAATACCTTTTTGAACGTGGATACTATGATCAAAGTATACGTATTTCGGGATGCGATACACTTGGTTCCATCCGATTGGCTCATGCGCCTTAAAGCTATCTCGCACGGGCTTTAACATGGGCGCACCGTGCCAAATCTGAGAATGGCACGTCATGCATGTTTTGCTGGGAGGCATTCCGGCTCCTGAAAAATCCTCCACCAAAGAGTGACAAAAGCGACAATCAATACCAAGCTCAAATACATGGTGTTTATGACTAAATGGCACCGGCTGCGAGAGCGCAACCCCCACTTCCGTCTCAAACGGTGACCACTTATAGTAGGAAAGCACCACAAAAATAACCGTCGGCAATAAGACGAGTGCAATGAGGGATAACTTTGCCAGAGCGTTATGTCGGCGCTTAAAGAGTTGAGGCATCTTTTTACCTAAAGCCGTGACCCAAATTTATTTTACCAAATTGAGCAACCTTTATTCGTAACCTCACTTGCAATGCTTTCCAATCATCGACGCGTTTTTGCTGCAAAAACAACACAAATAGCGCTAAAAAAATGTCCCTGCGAGTCATGCACCTTCTGGCCGCTTTTGATCTTTTAGAAGAGCCAAAACTCTTTTACAAACGTGTTCAACGGTGAAACCATATTTTTCCATCACGATCTGACCTGGGGCTGAAGCACCAAATTTTTCAATGCTCATCACATCGCCAAAAGCTCCCACATAACGCTCCCAACCTTGTGAAATACCGGCCTCAATGGCAAGTCTTCTGGGAACAGATGGTGGTAATACGGAATCGCGATATTGCTGCGATTGGGCCTCAAACAGTTCCCAACTGGGCATTGATACCACGCGCAGCGATATATTTTTCTCTTCTAACTTTTTCTTCGCGGCAATGATCAAGCCCACTTCTGAACCTGTCGCAATCAAAATAATTTCAGGCCTTTTAGTTGCATCTGATAGAACATACGCGCCGCGGCGCAGCCCTTCGGCGGACGAAAACTGCTTTCTATCAATAGTTGCCACTTTTTGGCGGGTGAGGATAAGGGCCACCGGATTATTTCGCGCTTCGATAGCTACTTGCCATGCCACCGCGACTTCATTGGCATCCGCAGGCCGTATTACCACGAGATGGGGAATGGCTCGGAGACTAGCGAGATGCTCGATGGGTTGATGAGTAGGCCCGTCTTCGCCTAAAGCGATGCTATCATGGGTGAATACGTAAATAACTTTTAGCCTCATAAGTGCAGCAAGTCTAATCGCTGGGCGCATGTAATCAGAAAATGTTAAAAAAGTAGCTGCGAAGGGAATAATTCCATTAGTACAAGCTAGACCATTTGATATGGCGCCCATGGCATGCTCTCTAACACCAAAAAAAATATTGCGGCCTCGATAGTTCCAACCGCCATCCACCGATCCTTGTAAGTCACCGGTTGCCGTTTTTGGGTTTTCAAAATTACCAAAATTAACTAACGCCGTTTTAGTAGAGGTATTTAAGTCCGCAGACCCACCGATAAAACCTGGCAGATTAGGGTTTATCGCCTGCATTATTTTTTCTGAGGCCTCTCGCGTGGCAAGCCCTTTTTCATCCGGTGGGAAATGCGGGATATTTTCGTGCCAGCCATTCTTCAATTTGCCCTTGACCAGATGCTGAAATTCTTTGGCCAATTTGGGGAATTTTTTTTCATAGGTGGCGAGCAAACTATTCCACGCGCTTTCGGCTTTATGGCCATCTACGGTCGCTTTTCTAAAGATCTTTTTGGCCCTTTCTGGAACATAGAAATTGGGGCTTTCGGGCCATCCCAAATTTTGTTTTGTCAGCTTGACTTCGTCTTCTCCAAGAGGCGAGCCATGCGCTTCATAGGTATTCTGTTTATGCGGAGAACCATAACCAATGATGGTCCTTATCAAGATTATTGACGGCTGATCAGAAACCTTACGGGCTCTTTGGACCGAATCGTAAATAGACTCGAGATTATTGCCATCTTCTACTACCTGCGTATGCCAACCATAGGCGTCAAAGCGCTCGCGTGTATTTTCGCTGAATGCGAGCTTTGTCGATGCAGAAAGGGTGATATGATTGTCATCGTAAAAATAAATGAGCTTACCTAGCTTCAAATGACCTGCTAGCGAAGCTGCTTCCGATGATACGCCCTCCATTAAATCGCCATCGCTGACAAGGCCATAGGTAAAATGATCAATGATTTTTAGCCCTGGCCTGTTATAACGAGCAGACAGATATGCTTCGGCCATGGCCATTCCAACGCCATTAGCAAAGCCCTGCCCCAAGGGGCCAGTTGTGATTTCCACTCCAGGCGTTAATTCCCTTTCAGGATGGCCCGGGGTGATACTGCCCCACTGACGAAAGCGTTTGATCTGGGTCATGGGAAGTGCATAGCCAGTCAGATGTAACAGGCTGTAGAGCAACATCGAGCCATGACCAGCAGAAAGAATAAAACGATCCCGGTTATACCAGTTAGGATTTAGAGGATTATGTTTAAGGAAATTTGTCCATAGAACGTAAGCCATGGCCGCCGCCCCAAGGGGGAGCCCTGGATGACCACTTTTAGCCTTTTGAACCGCATCGATGGCCAACATTCGGATGGAGTTCACACACAGATCATCGAGTTTAGAATTCTTATGTGATTTCATGGTCACGTATCTTCCCATTCCGTGTGAAAGGTTCCCTTTACATCAATTCGCTCATAAGTATGTGCTCCGAAATAATCACGTTGGGCCTGAACGAGATTAGCTGGTAGTCTTTCACTCCGATAGGCATCAAAATAACTAAGCGCGGCCATTAGCGCGGGGGTAGGCACGCCTAAGACGCAAGCGCAAGATAATATTTGTCGCAAGTCTTCTTGGTGCTTCGTGATTTTTCGGGCCATATTTTGATCGAAAAGCAAATTAGGCAAATCACTATTTAAACGGAATGCAGTACAGATGTCCTCTAGTAGTTCTGCTCGAATTATACATCCGCCTCGCCAAATCCGGGCAATTACTTCAAGGTCGAGTTTATAGTCATATTTTTTTGACGCGGATCTCAAAAGCGCCATACCTTGCGCATAGGTGATTATTATTCCGACATAAAGCGCACCCTGAAGTTGCCTCAGACGATCCTGTTGATTATCGGCGGGAAACTTTTTCAAACGTTCATACGAGAGATTTGCCTGTTTACGTTCTTCCACCAATCCCGACAGGTTACGCATGGCAACGGCCGCATCAATGGTTGGAATAGGCACGTTTAGATCCATTGCGTTTTGCGAAGTCCACATGCCGGTCCCGGTTTGTTTGGCTGAATCTGATATTTCATCAACAAGCAACCTGCCAGTCTCGCTATCGACTTTGCCAAAAATATGACCCGTAATTTCTATTAGGTAACTTTTCAGTTCGGATTGATTCCAGGAAAGATATACATCCCGTATTTTCTCATTGCTCAAATTGAGGCCGCGTTTCATAAAATCGTAGGTCTCGGCGATCAATTGCATTATCCCGTACTCGATCCCGTTATGGACCATTTTTACGTAGTGCCCGGCGGATCCGGTACCAAGATAGGCCACGCATGGGTCGCCGTTTACCTTCGCTGCGACTGCTTCAAGAATTGGGCGTATGCGTTCATACGAGATTTTTGAGCCTCCGGGCATAATGCTGGCCCCGTGACGCGCTCCCTCCTTGCCCCCGGAAATACCAACACCTAAGAATTGGATATTTTTTTCCTGCAAACGCCGCTCACGAATATCGGTATCAATAAAATGAGAATTCCCGGCATCAACTACCAAATCGTCGGGTTCTAGATGAGGCAATAATTCGTTAATAACTAAATCAACCGGCTTTCCTGCGGCAACCAGCAGAATAATTGCGCGAGGTTTTTTAAGGAGAGCTAGTAATTCTTCTATCCCAGTTGCACCATAAATGGATGGTTTTTGTGACTCTTTGATCAAGCTCTGGACCTTATCCTCATGCCTATCATATCCTGCCACCACAAACCCATGATCAGACATGTTCAGCGCTAGATTATGTCCCATGGTGCCAAGTCCGATTATGCCGACCTGACATTGTTCACGCTTCTTGTTATTTTTCATCGCACCATCCAGTGTGTTGCTTTAACTCTAAGTTCTTAATGTTCGACGCCTTTTTCTAATGTGTCATTGTAATCACCGCGGCGAGCTGCCTGATTACATTTGATTCGATGATAGAGAGCCTTCTGTGCTGCTAAAATATTTGTCTCTTTGCCTTGCCAGATCTCCAAAGCGGGCTGTTGGATGGCGCGAGAAAACGAAAACGATAGTGCCCAAGGGAGCTTCGACTTAAATTTGGCATTCATAGCACTTAAGCGTGCAGAGGCCAAAACGCTTGGTTGGCCGCCTGATAAAAACATGATTCCAGGAACAGCCGCAGGGACGTGTCGCATGAAGCATTTCACGGTGGCATCGGCGATTTGGTCAAGCGTCGCAAGCTTGTTAGAAGTCAATCCCGGAAGCACCATGTTTGGCTTTAAGAGCATGCCCTCGAGCATTACCTCCTGGGTATAAAGGTGATTGAAAACAGTATGGAGGACGTTTTGTGTCACATCGAAACATTGCTCCAAAGTATGATCACCATCCATAAGTACTTCTGGCTCGACAATTGGCACCAAACCCGCTTCCTGACATAAAGCGGCATAGCGAGCCAAGGCCTGGGCGTTTGCTTCAATGCATGCTCTGCTTGGAATACCTTCGCCCATAGCTACTATTGCACGCCACTTAGCAAATCGCGCGCCCATTTCAAAATATTCAGTGAGACGGGAACGCAACAGGTCGAGACCCTCAGTTACTTTTTCGCCTGGGTGGCCGGCCATTTTAGTTGCACCCGTATCAACCTTGATGCCTGGTATGATCCCTCTGTCAGTAATGACCGTGATAAAGGATGTGCCATCTTTTTTTTGTTGACGGATGGTTTCGTCGTATAAAATTACGCCACTAATGCCTTCGCTAAGCTTAGGCGTGGTTATGATTAATTCCCGATAAGAACGGCGCGCTTCTACCGTCTGAGGTATTCCCCATTGCGCAAATCGTTCATTGCACGTTTTGGTACTCTCGTCCATCGCGAGCAAGCCTTTGTCGCCGGCTATCAACGATTTAACTGTAGTTAGAAGATCTAGGCTCTGTTGAGGTTTTGTTTTCGGTCCCATTTTGGTCTAATTTTCCTGTATTTACCGTCGATTTCTTGGCAATATTCCCGATATTCCCTGCAAAATCGACGTTGAATACAGGAAAATTATCCTCAAAATGGGCCTCAAAAACAAAACCTCAACAGAACCTAGTTCTTTCATATTGCGTTCGCTCCAGAACAGAAATTTTCGCTAGTTTAATCCAAGTGCAGCCAAATTCGCGCATGTAGAATGATGATTTTTGTGAAGAATGCTTCTGATTCCCAAAGTTTCAGCAACATGAACAAAAGTTGGCGTATTTTCGATATAGATTATTCGATCCAGTTTTGCTTGAGTAGTGTCTAGCGCGAGTCGAAAGATTTCGGCGTCGGGCTTACGGATATGGACAAAGCAAGAAGACATAAAAAAATCAATAAATCCATCGAGCTTGAATTTTTTAATACGATAAATAGTGAGCTCACGCGCTTCATTACTGATTGCGATAATTTTCAGCCCGTATCGAGCTTTCAGTTGAATCAAAAGATCGATCATCTCAACATAGGGTTTTGATTGTGCGAACATGAAGCGTCGAAACTGGCTTCGACTAAAAGATTGCTTTTGGAAAAAAATCACAATATTTAAATACTCTTTTAGCGTGAGCTTCCCCTGTTCGTAGGTATCGAAAGCCAGGCGATGTCGCATTTCCATATCATTCCAATCGAGTGAGAAATGTTTGGCCGCATCTTTGCGTGAATTATGATCCCAGCCATTAGTAAGTAGAACTCCTCCGATATCCGTAAAGATATGAGTGATTCGCCTCATCAACGTACTCCCGAGATTGTTTCGTACACGCCCTAGAATGGGATTGATAGTTTCGGATCGATGGCCAGCATTTGTAGCTTGAACATTTCTTGAATTTTTTTCAAATTTCCGTCGTTGTCAGCTTCGAACCGTAAAATCAGGCAAGGCGAAGTGTTTGAAGCCCGTATCAAGCCAAACCCAAAATCAAAATCTGCCCGCAGACCATCGATGGTAGTCAGAAGAGCACCATCGAATTTGGCTTGTTTTATAAATTTATTGACAAAATTGAACTTTTCATCATCGCTAAAATTAATTCTTAATTCTGGAGTGGATATGCTGTTCGGTATTGAAGAAAAAACCTGATGGGCACTTAGTTTTTCGCCTGATAAAATCTCTAGTAATCTGGCTGCTGAATAAAGCCCATCATCAAAGCCAAACCAACGGTTAGCAAAATAGAAATGGCCACTCATCTCGCCCGCAAGTTTCGCGTTGACTTCGCTCATTTTTGCTTCAATTAGAGAATGGCCGGTTTTCCACATAATGGGTACGCCGTGAAGATCTTGAATCCATTTTTTTAACAATCTAGTGCATTTGACATCATAAATAATCGTAGCTTTGGGGCACTCTTTTAGAACCTGCCGACAAAAAAGCATTAAGACTCTGTCGGCATAGATAATTTCCCCTCGGTCAGTAACCACGCCTAGACGATCGCCATCGCTATCAAAGGCCACACCGACATCCGCATGATTATCAGCCACGGCTTGCACGAGGTCCGCCAAATTTTTAGGGAGGCTTGGATCGGGAAAATGGTTGGGGAATGTGCCATCCACGTTGCAATATAACTCGATTACTTCACAACCCAAACTTCGCGCGAGCGTTGGAAATACTTTCCCCACAATGCCATTACCACAATCTGCCACGACGCGTAGTGTGCGTTTCAACTTAACTTTGCGCATTACTTCTGAATAGTAGGAATTGGTAATGTCGAAGGACTCGGTTTTGCCGGGATTCTTATTATATAAGAAATTCTTGCCAATAATCCGATGATAGAGAGCCGTGATCTGATCTTCTGATAAGATTTTGCGTTTCAAAATAAGCTTCAGGCCGTTATCATCTGACGGGTTGTGGCTTCCGGTTATCATTA